>JALSIL010000146.1 GCA_026990095.1 Lysobacterales bacterium | reverse complement strand
ATAACTATCGGCAACTGTCGGCAATTGGTATTGAGCTTTATGTTCTAAACCCCTAAAAACCTCATCGGACAACAACCACACACCGTATTGACGACACAAACTAATCAATGCATCAAATTCAGTCAAAGTTAAAGTCGCACCTGTGGGATTATGGGGGAAATTTATCACAAATAATCGGCACCCTGCCTTAAAGTATTTCTCTACTTTATTCAAATCAAGCGACCAGTTATCCTTACAATCTAGTTCAATTGTAGAAACTTCACAACCCAAATTAAGAGGAATTTGCAATAAGGGTTGATAAACCGGCGATACAACCAAAACCCTATCGCCTTTTTGAAGCAAAGCGTTATAAACACAAAACAAAGCCTCTTGCGCGCCTGCAAAAGTCATGATTTCAAAATAAGCTGTTTGAGAATAGTGAAAATCGGATAACGTTTGACGCAAAGCCAAAGTCCCTTCATCTGGGGCAAAACCCAAATTAACATCGGACAAAATATCAGCAAAAGTTTGCCCAATCGTTTTTTCTAATTCACCTTGAGTAAAGGGTTGAGGATTAGTCCCATGCATGCTGATAAGATTCTGCCTCACAAAAGAAGCCGAAAAACCTGCCATACCGAGTTGGGGAAAGTTGTTATTCATTTTTTTGTTTTATTAAAAGTGTAGTATAGCTTACCAATGATATTTTCTTGAGGAACATATCCCCACATTCGAGAATCAGCAGAATTATTGCGATCATCTCCAAGAACAAAATATTGGTTTTTAGGGACTTTCCAGAATCCATCTTTTATACTAGCCCTATTCCTGTGTTGTATATGATAGGTTTTATTGCCCAATTTTTCTTCTATTAATATTTCAGAAAACCCATTAAACAATAACTTATGTTCAACAATTTTATTATTGATATACAGCTTTCCATCTTGATAAGCAACTGTATCTCCTGGTAACCCAATAACGCGTTTTATATAGTCAACTTCCATATCCTTAGGGTATTCAAAAACAATAACATCTGCCCTTTTTAGAGAACAACCATCATTTGGCACAATATCTGCAATTTTTTTACCAAACACTTTATAGTTACCACAGCCTTTTTTGGAAACTATAATCGAATCACCTTCCAAAAGAGTAGGTGCCATAGAAGATGAAGGAATATTATAAAAACCAAAAGTAAATATTCTTACATAAGCAACAGGTATAACAACAATAAGAAACACCAATAGCAATCCATACCAACGGCTATACCATGCTCTATTATTACTATTATTCACTTGATTAAACAGGTATATTGCCATGACTATATGAAATAATAGTGCAAAAACCCAAAGTATTAATCCACTTCTAATGGGTAAATAGGCAAAACTAACAAAACCCATAAAAAATGAAAAAAACATTACCGCAGCTGCAATTAAAGGCTTAGAAATATACAAAAACCCAAGTGGCGTTATAAAAAATCCCAATAATCCTGCTATCCATTTGTTTGGCTTGCTATTAACAATTTCTTTTTTAGTCATATTTTTATTTATTTACTAAGCAATTTCTTTGAGCATATATTTATGATCCATTAATTGACTTGCAAACTGTAAGCAAGCCTGTATATCACTTTCATCTAAAGATGGAAATTGGTTGAGAATCTCATCATGCGATTCTCCCACACTTAAAAACTCAACAATTGTCTGTACAGTAATTCTTTTTCCACGAATTGTTGGCTTACCGTTGCATAAATCTGGATCAATGGTAATTCTTCCTTTTAAAAATTTTTCTGTTTTTGTTTTCATGAGTCTAACTCGTAAGTTTGAATTCTAATTCTAGCATATTATTTTTAAGATGAGAAAATTTATTATCACTGATAAATACAAGCATCCAACAAACTCAAAACATCATCAACAATATGTTGATGAGCCTCTTCAATAAACTTTACCTTTCTGACTTTGTAATCAATTGATTTCATTTGCTCGACCATCACAAATCCTGTCAATGAGGATTTGTTGTTGACACTGACATGAAAGGGGATTTTACGGGTCATCTAAATAATTAACAGAACTCTCACGAAGAATGATTTACTTTTATCTCTGCTAGGAGATTGCCACGTCGTTCCTCCTCGCAATGACAGCTCTAAAAACAATTACTTTTAGGCTTTAACAATTTTATTATGAATCGTTCCAAAAATATTATCACCATTTTCAGCTAACATCTTGATTTCAACATCATCGCCAAAACTCATAAATGGTGTGGTGGCTTTGCCATCTTTAATCACTTCTAGTACGCGTTTTTCAGCCAAACAAGAAGAACCCAAGGATTCATCTTCATTGGCAATGGTGCCAGAACCAATCATAGCACCTGCTGATAATGGACGAGTTTTGGCAGCATGGGCGATTAATTGTGCGAAGTTGAATTGCATATCAACACCAGCATCAGGAAAACCAAACCATTCGCCGTTGTATCTTGTGTGCAAAGGCAAATGCACTTTGCTGTCTTGCCACGCATCGCCTAATTCATCAGGTGTCACAAAAAATGGAGACAAAGCCGTCGGTGGCTTGGATTGCAAAAAGCCAAACCCTTTTGCCAATTCAGCAGGAATTAAATTACGCAAAGAAACATCGTTTAATATGCAGATTAATTTGATGTGCTGTGCAGCCTTTTCTACTGAAACCGTCATCGGCACATCATCAACAATCACTGCCACTTCTGACTCAAAATCAATACCATAGTCCTCGCTGGTAACAACCACATCCGCATGAGCGGCTAAAAAGCTATCGCTAGTGCCTTGGTACATCAAGGGATCAACCAAAAAACTCGGTGGCATTTCAGCACCACGGGCTTTACGGACGCGTTCTACATGAGCCAGATAAGCACTGCCATCTAAAAACTGGTGAGAACGTGGCATGGGTGCATCAAGCATTGATAAATCCAATTCAAAAGCATCCGACATTTCATCATTGTTCAATTTATTATAAACTTCAACAAGTTGTGGTGACAATTTTGCCCAATCATCCAAAGCTTGTTGCATGGTTGTGGCAATTTCATTGACCATTACGGCGTTACGATTATCACGACTAACGACAAGTAATTGTCCATCTCGTGTTGAGTTATTTAATGTTGCTAATTTCATGTTATCATCTCTTGTAGTGGCATCCCTTGTGGTTGCCTTTGGTTTAATTTTATTTGTTGTTTATAGTTCACTCATTATCGTAAGGTGGGTTTACCCACCAACAGTGTTTGGGTTGTTTCGATAATCAATGTTGTATTCAATTGGTGGGCAAGCCCACCTTACGGTTCTTTGCTTATTTATCTCAGGAGTTCCTCAAGGAATCCTAATGCCATTATTTTTGTATTTTCCAACTGTCAATATATTCTTTCCACTCAGTTTGTTCCAGCTCTGTAGTGATTTCAAGCGGATCTCTGGTATCGATCATCACGGCGACTTCATCGGTCATGGCATTGTCTTGTTTAAAGGCTTTTTTCATCGCACCAGGATGCGGACCATGAGTAAAACCTTGTGGGTGATAGGTTATCATACCCGGGTGTATATTGTCGCGTGAAAAGAAACTACCCATGTGATAAAACAATACTTCATCGTAATCATCGTTGTTGTGGAAAAAAGGTATTTTCAGGGCTTTATCAGCCGTTTCAAATAATCGTGGAACAAAAGTACAAATAATAAACCGATTGCCCATAAAAGTTGTGTGAGCCGATGGCGGCACATGGTATTTGTGGCTCAATAATGGCGAAATATCACGCCAATTAAGCCGAATTGGCATTAAACTTCCACGCCAACCCACAGCGTCCAAAGGATTAAATGGGAAAATTTGACAACTCATTTTATTTCTGTGTTTAATTAAATGCGTCCATGTTTCGTTATCATTTTGTTGTGCCTTAAAGGTTTTATTAATCGCTGGCACTTCTATTACTGCTGGATCAACAATCGCATTCGGCCCAAGCAAGCCCTTATCTGGAAATTGATAATGCGCATTGGTGCATTCTATCATCAAAATTTCACATAATTCATCCATTTCTAAACGCCATTTGGTGCAACGTGGCAACATAAAGTAATCGCCTTCAGATAATTTGATATGACCATAATCACAAAACACTTCACAATTACCTT
>JALSIL010000145.1 GCA_026990095.1 Lysobacterales bacterium | reverse complement strand
CTTTCCAGTAATTCATGCCAAAAACGCCACCGAGTCCAAGAATTAAACCAGTAGCGATAGTTAACCAATTATTTTTTATCCAGTCTTTAACAAGCTTTTCTTGTTCAAAATCATCATATTCTTCAAATGCCATATGTGTTTCCTAAGTATTTATTTGTTCAATTATTAATAGTTGAGACCTTTGCACAACTCGTGGAACGTGTAAAAAAGTTGTAAAAAACTCCACTCTGCGTTAAAAAATTTGCAAAAATCCTTCTGGAAAGGATTTTCACGCTAGCCCACGTATGTGGGTGAGTATCATGGATGATACGAATAAATAGCGAGCTATTTGACTCATTTTTTGCCTTAATTGGAGCTTTTTTCATTCTTTTTTCCATCGTCCCAGAGCTATGCAAAGGTCTCTCGTTGCGAATTCTACACAAAAACGGTCTGATATTTTAGCTTAATTTTGTGTTTTTAGCTTATAAAATGTAGAGTTTTTTATTATTTAACGATTTATTAACCAGTATTTAACACGGTTGTTAGTGCTAAGTTGCTAAATTTCACTCAAAAAAAAAGGTTACAATAAATGCAACCTTTTTTAAAATTTGGCTCCCCGAGACGGACTTGAACCGCCGACCCAGTGATTAACAGTCACTTGCTCTACCGACTGAGCTATCGGGGAAGATAAAATCTTTCATTTAAGAAGACAAGCTTCCTTGAAAGAGCGAGCATTTTAACTTAAATGTTTCATCTGTCAACAACTTTAGAAAATTAAAGTTAAAATTAAATTAAAAATACCCAAATCCCAATATAGAAACGCGAATTAGAGTGCAATCAATTGGTGCGAATAGCAAATCAATAAAATTTGCAGTCACCTTATTGGTGATAAGATATTTTCTTGGTTTGCAAGACGTGCTAAGGGGTTGTGCTATAATCACGTTTTCTATATCGGGATTTAGGAAATATTAAAATCGCAATTTTAAAGTTTTTTATCAAGCTTGGATAAGAAACCTCTTAAGATGTCAATTTCATGCCTTTTAGGGCGGATGCGATTATACATTATTCTGATTTTTGTTTTCAATGATTCGTGTCCTTCTTTACGTAAATAAAGTGCCTTTTCCATGACATTAAAATAATGCTGGTAAAAACTTTCCATCACCTCAGCATTCACCATTTCTTCGTTTGAAAATTGCTCAAGCTTTTGGTTTGGTTCATAAGCCATTGCTGCCATACGGCATTCATAAGACAACACTTGAACTGCTGCAGCAAGGTTGAGTGATGAAAAGCTTTCAATCGTTGGCAGGCGAACCAGATAATGGCAGCGTTCAACCTCTTGGTTGGTCATGCCATAGCGTTCTTTGCCAAAGACTAAAGACACTGGATGTTGTTGGGATTCTTTGACTAAAATTTGAGCCGCTTCTCGTGCACTTATTACAGGAATATCTAAATGACGCTTTCGAGCTGTGGTTCCTATGACTAACTTACTCTTTTTAATTGCCTCATCCATGGTGTTGCAAATCTCGGCATTAAAGAGCAAATCATCGGCTCCAGATGCACGTGATGTGGCTTGAGAACTTGGAAAATCTTCAGGATTAACTAAAGCTAAATCGGTGAGTCCCATGGTCTTCATTGCACGTGCTGCCGCACCTATATTACCTGAATGTGTTGTGCCAAGTAGCACAAAGCGTATATTGTTTGACATAATCCTATATTAAATGCGAAAGAAAAGCTATCATACGCGATTATTCAAAACATGTATAAATTTTATGCGTCAACCCGAGATAAATATTGCAGAAAAAGCCGCTTTTACTGCCGGTGGTGTGTTATTGCGTTTCCAAAAACAAGTGCATAGCTTGCACGTGGTAAAGAAAAAAGAAAATGATTTTGCCAGTATTGCTGACAAAGCAGCAGAACAAGCCATAATTGAAGTCATTGCCAAAGCCCACCCAGAACACGCCGTATTGGGTGAAGAAAATGGATTGGTTGGAAACCCTGATGCGGATCATATTTGGATAGTGGACCCTTTGGATGGCACAACCAACTATCTGCATGGCATCCCTCATTATTGTGTATCGATTGCTTTGGAAGTTAAAGGCGTAATTGAACACGCTTTGATTCATGACCCTGTGCGAGATGAGACCTTTTACGCTTCAAAAGGTCACGGGGCTTACCTCAATGATGCACGCTTAAGAATTGACCAAAAAGCAACATTAAAGGATGCTGTTATTGCAACTGGATTCCCCTTTAGAAAACGTGAAGTATTTAATCGATACATGTTGCAGTTTAAATCTATTTTTAAATCTGTTGGAGATATTCGTCGAGCAGGATCTGCGGCATTGGACTTAGCCTATGTGGCAGCAGGGCGTGTTGATGGGTTTTGGGAAATGGGTTTGGAAAAATGGGATATGGCAGCTGGCAGTTTGATCGTTTCAGAAGCTGGTGGCGATTGCCGCGATTTTAAATTGGAAAAAAATCACCTCGAAAGTGGAAATATCATCGCTGGCAACTTAACCATATTGGCTGCTTTGCAAAATAAAATAAAATCATCAATGGGAACATGAAAATAAATTTGATGCAAAGCTATTTTGTCGATTTGTGCTAGGTCAATTAATGATGTTATCAGAATAACTTCTCGCTATCTAATGGAGACCTTTGCATAATTATAGTGACGAGTAAAAAATGATTAAATTCACCAGCTTTTCGCAAAAAATCTCGCCAATAACTGGTTATTACCTTCAATTTTTAACTCAATCTGGCAAATTTTCTCTATTTTTTCTTTCGCCATATAGTTATGCAAAGGTCTCTAATGTTAATTTTAAATCATTTACGTGATATAATTGCCGAATGACAATTATTAAAAATACAATCAATACTGAATCTGCGGAATTTCATGATAATTACCAGTTTATGCATGGATTAGTGGAGGATTTACGCGATTTAACCCATAGCATTTCACTTGGTGGTTCGCAAAAGTCCAGAGAACGGCATGAATCACGTGGCAAACTTCTTGTACGTGATCGTATTCATGCGCTTATCGACAAAGGCAGTCCTTTTTTAGAACTCTCTGCTTTAGCAGCCAATGGTATGTATAAAGATGCAGCACCGGCGGCAGGTGTTATCACTGGAATTGGAGTGATACACGGGCAAAATGTGGTCATTGTTGCCAATGATGCCACGGTCAAAGGTGGGACTTACTTTCCATTAACGGTGAAAAAACACCTTCGTGCTCAAGAAATCGCTTTAGAAAATCATTTGCCCTGCATTTATCTTGTGGATTCTGGCGGAGCCTTTTTGCCTTTGCAAGATGAAGTTTTCCCCGATAAGGAACATTTTGGTCGGATTTTTTATAACCAAGCGCAATTATCAGCAAAAAATATCCCACAAATAGCTGTGGTTATGGGTTCTTGTACCGCTGGTGGTGCTTATGTGCCTGCCATGTGTGATGAAGCGGTGATTGTTAAAGAACAAGGCACGATATTTCTTGGTGGGCCACCGTTGGTTAAAGCAGCTACAGGTGAAATAGTTGATGCAGAGACATTAGGTGGAGCAGAGGTTCATTCATCCATTTCTGGTGTGACCGATCACCTTGCTGAAAATGACGAACACGCCTTGGAAATCACCCGAGACATTGCTAAATATTTCAATCGAAAACCACAGGATTGGTTGCAAAAACAAGCAAACAGAGAACCGTTGTACAGTGAAAAAGAACTGTACGGAATTGTTCCGCAAAGCACACGCACGCCTTATGATATTCGTCAGATAATTGCGCGTATTGTTGATGCTTCAGAATTTCAAGAGTTTAAAGCCAAATACGGAACAACACTAATTACAGGTTTTGCACACATACATGGAAACCCAGTGGGAATTATTGCCAATAATGGTATCTTATTTTCCGAATCAGCGCTCAAAGGTGCGCATTTTGTTGAGTTGTGTTGTCAGCGTAATATTCCTTTAGTTTTTTTGCAAAACATCACTGGCTTTATGGTCGGTAAAGAATACGAACACAATGGCATTGCCAAAAATGGCGCAAAAATGGTGACAGCCGTTGCCTGTGCATCCGTTCCCAAATACACTGTTGTTATCGGTGGCTCATTTGGTGCAGGAAACTATGCCATGAATGGTCGCGCTTATGGTGGACGCTTTT
>JALSIL010000144.1 GCA_026990095.1 Lysobacterales bacterium | reverse complement strand
ATAGAGAAAATTTGCCAGATTGAGTTAAAAATTGAAGGTAATAACCAGTTATTGGCGAGATTTTTAGCGAAAAGCTGGTGAATTTAATCATTTTTTACTCGTCACTATAATTATGCAAAGGTCTCTACTTAATTTAATTGTGTTTTGCTTGTAACTTTTTGCCGATGTATTCAATAGTAAAAACTAACACAATGGCAAACAATGCCATGAAAATAGCGATGTGCGTCATGGGGCTTGGGTAATCGGTTGGCAAAACATTGGCGACTGTTTTAGTGTGATTAATTCCGGGTTCAGAGTTGTGCAGGGTGATTTTCCATGGCCAGACTTTGACCAGAGAGCCTAGCATCAGTCCACTTAATAAAAACAGTGTTTGTTGGTAGAATTTTGATAAAACTACCTTGATAAGGCGCGAGAAAAAGATTAAGCCTATTATTGCTCCACTTATAAAAATTAACAGAGTTGTGTACTCTTTATTGGTAACCGCAGAGATTAACACTTCATACATTCCTAAAAGAACCAAGATAAAACTACCTGATATGCCTGGCAAAATCATGGCACAAATGGCAAGCATTCCGGCGATGAGTACCGCTGTATTGCCACTTCCAAAAGGAATGGATGTTTGTACACCAATCCAATACCCAACGAATATTCCAGGAATCAACCAAACGTAGTTAATGGCATTTTTGTTTGTCATGTGTTTAATAATTAAAACCGCAGAAGCAATAATTAATCCAAAGAAAAAAGACCAAGTGGCAATAGGGTGGTGGGCAATAGCGTATTTAATAGGGTGAGCCAGAATTAAAAATGCCGAAGCGATACCAATAAGCAAGGGCAAAATAAAGCGACCATCTATTGAACGCCAAAACTCACCAACTTGCCCTTTAGCTAACGCCGTTAACGAATGAATGTTTAAGCCAGTAATGGCATTGATTAAACGTGGGTAAATTCCAGTCAATAACGCAATGGTACCGCCAGAAACTCCAGGAACAATATCCGCAGCTCCCATTGCCACTCCTTTGGCAACGAGCATAATTTTTTTAATCATGCGATGAGAGACCCGCTAATACACATCGCAGAACACCGTAATCGTATTCCCCATCAAGCATTTCATAAACTGGTTTGAGCTTGTTATCTTCTAAATAACCAGATATTTCCGCTACTTGGATAATTTCATCAATCTCATCTTGAGGTAAACCCACGGCATCAGTGATTTCCAATGTGCCAAACTTAACCGCATCGGCCAAATGTGAATACACTGTATTGAGGTTTATGTCGCGTTCTTTGGCAATTTCATCAGCAGTCTTGCCTTGATTAAAGAGGTAAATGGTTTCTTTGCTGTTATCGCTTAAACGTGCATTGACTTTTTGTTGGTTAGCAAATTTATTGATTACTTCACAGAAACGACCACCGTATTTTTCGGATTTAAATTCACCAACTCCAGTAATGTATTTAAACTGGTCATGATCTGCTGGACGAGTTTTGACCATTTGCAGCATGGAGGCATCACTAAAAATTATATACGGAGGAACGCCTTGTTCTGTTGCCAGCTCAGTGCGCAGTTCTTTTAATGCTTCCCACAAGGGTAAATCATAGTTTTTAAGCTCGTAAGCGGGTTTTGCATTTTCCTTAGAAATGGGTGAATCTGGTTTTTTAGTTTCTTTTTTAATAAAGAATTTTTCTTTACCCTTTAATAAATTTCTGCATTTATCAGTTAGAGTTAAGGCATTGAACTGATCCTCATCCACATACAAATATTGATGCGTGATAAGTTGCCTGAAAATAGTTCGTAAACAGGTTTTTGTTTCGCATTTGGCAATACCAAAGACAGAAATTTTGTCATGCCCATTCTTTTTAATTTTTTCATCGTCCTTTCCCGATAGCACATCAATCAAATACATCATACCAAATCTTTGTTCGGTACGGTGTACAGCGGATAAGCATTTTTGAGCGGCTTCGGTGACATCAATTTTCTCTGGAGGGTTCTTGCAATTATCGCAGTTGCCACACGGTTCTTTTAACTCTTCACCAAAATAGCCTAAAATAGTTTGTCGGCGGCAAGAACTTTGTTCACATAAGTCAATCAGTGAATCCAGTTTATTATTTAATACCCGTTTATGGGCATCTTCGGCATTTGAACCTGTGATAAATTGACGCAACAAGACAACATCTTGGTAACCATATGCCATCCATGCATTTGACGGCAATCCATCGCGCCCCGCCCGCCCTGTTTCTTGGTAATAAGACTCGATATTTTTTGGCAAGCTAAAATGGGCAACAAAACGGACATTGGGTTTGTCAATCCCCATACCAAAGGCAATAGTTGCGACAATAATTACATCGTCCTCAACTAAAAATTTCTTTTGGTATTCGGCTCGAATAGAGGATTTCATGCCCGCATGGTAGGGCAGTGCTTTTCGTCCTTTTTTGTTTAAGAAATCAGCAGTAGCTTCTACTTTTTTACGGGATAAACAATAGACAATACCCGCTTCATTGGGGTGGTTTTTTTTAATAAAATCATACAGTTGTTGGTTGCCACTATCGCGTTCAGTAATTTCATAATAAATATTAGAGCGATCAAAACTATTAACAAAAGTCTTGGCATCTTTAAGAATCAGTTGTTTGACAATTTCCTTTTTGATTTTCTCATCGGCAGTTGCAGTCAGTGCAATTTTGGGGACTTCAGGAAACTCCTTGGATAGTATTTTGAGTTCTTGGTAAACCCGTCTAAAATCGTGCCCCCATTCTGATACACAGTGGGCTTCATCTATGGCAAATAGGGCTACATCAATTGATTTTAATAAATCAATGGTTTCGTCTTTTAACAAACGTTCTGGTGAAAGATACAACATGTCGAGTTCGCCATTAAAGAGTCTTTCTTTGACTTCTTTTGTTTGTTTGACGGTTTGGCTAGAGTTAATAAAATCAGCCTTTATACCCAATTGTTGTAAGGCTTCTACTTGATCTTGCATCAGGGCGATTAAGGGTGAAATGACAATGCCCGTGCCTTTCATGATGAGAGATGGGATTTGGTAACACAGCGATTTTCCTCCGCCTGTTGGCATTAAAACAAGTACATCTGATTTTCTAGCCAAAACGGTTTGTATTATTTTTTTCTGGTGGTGTCGAAACTCAGAATAACCAAAAACTTCTTTTAATATTTTTTGAGCTTTTTCCATGGTAAAAGGTTGTTTACTATTTAATTAAAAATAATAGTATAACATTTAATTTAATTATGGTGTTGTTAGATTGTCAATTGTTTTAATTAATTGCACTCAAATTTGTTTTTTTTACCCGCTTAAATCACTATTTATTTGTGTTCTTTTTTCTTCTTAAAAAGGATTGAATGTTTCTTTTAACTGATTTTTCTTTCATTCGCAAACTGATAAAATCAATCAACATAGCAAGAAAGAACAAGCCAATAGAAGTCCAAACATAAAAAGCATAACCGCCCATATTGAAAAATTCACTCATGCCTTTTCTCCTAACACAATATCCTGAACCCAACGTTTGTTACTTTCGGTTTCAAGCAAGTAAACCCGTGCCCGTTTGAGCATGGAATAACCATAGTAAAATTTAGTGGCAAATGCCATAACCAGCAACGGACGTAACATATCCCATGTGATGTGTTGTTTCCCCATAATTGAAACAGTGCTACCTTGGTGGATGGAAGACCACCATTGGACTGAATAATGGATTATGACAACATTAAAGACGCCAACCACCGCAATGAGTGCTGCCATTCGAGCTGCTTTACGGCTGTCTTCACTAAAAGCCGAGTAGGTTGCCATAATGCCAATATAAAGGAATAATAAAATTAATTCCGAAGTCATGCGTGCATCCCATTCCCACCACGTACCCCACATGGGTTTACCCCATAAAGAGCCCGTGACCAGAGCAATTACAGTAAACCACGCACCAATTGGAGCGGAGGCAAGCATCACGGCTTCTGCCATTTTCATACGCCAAATAATGGCTATAGCACCACAAACGCCCATGATGGCATAGATGAACATGGACATCCAAGCCGCAGGAACATGCACATAAATAATGCGAAAACTATCGCCTTGCTGGTAATCAGCTGGAGCTAAAACTAAGCCGTCGTACATTCCCCAAAGAGTTAAGCCAATG
>JALSIL010000143.1 GCA_026990095.1 Lysobacterales bacterium | reverse complement strand
AACACATATAAAAAGACCACGCATTGAAAAACTCTTAGGACTAAAAAATATCTCTAACCCAGATTCCATTGGAAATTGGTTACGCCACATGAGATTGTGAATAAGTTAGCTATCTAATTGGTGTTCTAAAAACCAATCAGAATCTAAAACTTTATCAATGGCAATAATGGCTCTCATCATATCATCATAAAGATTTAAGGAAACCTGACCTGACCTTAGCCAAGTAGGGAAAGACATACCACAACTATTTTCATCACGTCTACATGTATCTTGCATTATCTGACTCTGAGAAGAACAATCGTATCCATGATGGCACAAATATAAAATATTTAAAGTTATACCATCTGTTGTCAAATAGTTTATCTGCGAAACATTCATTTCCTGAGCAATCTGTTTTTGGAAATCAAAGTCAAACTTCAATAAGTATGCTAAAGAGGCAGATTTAATATCAAAATCATCGCTGGAAACCTGCCTCCTTGATAGTCCAAGCGTGTTTTTATCATATTTATATTTAATTAATCTGGTTAGTAACTTTTTCTTTTTCTCAAATTTAAGCTTTAACTGCTTTAATCTTTCTAATGGTAAATTTTGTAATTCTGCAAACCACTTATTGCAATCTTGTATTTCCTCATCAAATTTATCAAGTTGCTCATCTTTTAACTCCTTAATATTGATTGCTTCATTTCTTTTATCATATATTTCTTGAGAAAATCCGCAATTATTAAAAACTTCAAAATAATTATAATGACTTAAATCTTTTAGTTTGTTTAATGGCTGGTTTTTGTTAGTACTGACATTATTCTCAATCTCAGTATTATCCGTATCTATTTTATTAATAACCTGTATTTCTTCATTATTAATACTTTCAGATATCACTACTTCCTTTTCAGAAAGTAGTGACGTTATTGTATATATAAAAACAATCAAACTAATAATTATCAGTAACTTTTTACCCACAACTATTACTCGCTTCTGCAGTGAGTGGTACCGAAGATTCCCAAGCTGACACTATCATTCTAATAACGCTACCGTTGGGAAGAGTCAATTCAAAAATTGAGTGTGGAGGATATTTAGCTGCGAACTTCAGCCTTTGATAAGGTGAGACTGCTTTAGATCTAGCGGCGACAAATGCTAAAGTTGCTAAATCCATTCTTTTATCAGACCCTAATGCTTGACACTCTTTATTTGCATCAACATCCCCAAATGAAGTATTACCATTTCCTAAACCACCTCCTCCATTGCCACCTGGAGAAGGGCTCCACCAAAAGCTTATAAATCCCCAAGAAAAACTTGTCACATGACCATAAACCACCACTTCTTCTATTGGTGGCAAACAACCACTGATTTGTTGGCTATCGCTTGATTTAATTGTTTCTGAGCTTTTTTGTTCGGAACTTTGTGAATTTCCTGAGACTGTTCCACCTACTGAAAATGGCATTGTGCATTGAGCCATTAAATTTGTGCTATTTATTATTACCATTAATAAGAATAAAGACTGAACTAGTCGTTTGAGATAAGGTCTATTACTGTACTGTACTGTACTGTACTGTACTGTACTGTGCTGTGCTGTGCTGTGCTGTGCTGTGCGACAGCGATTATTGTGTTACTATTTTTCATTTTATTTCTCCATTTATTTTTAAAAAAACGTAACTCTTTTGATTGTTTTGAGAAAATCAGCTATTTCGCGAAAAATATTTTTGGGATTTTTGTAAAACAAAATCAACAGGTTACTTGTTAAATATGGCATAAACTTTTATTATTGTCAATGATTTTTAAACCAACGGAAGCATATTAGCATTGGCTTAAAACTATTTTTACTTTTCTATATCGGGGTTAGGGTATTCATAAAAGCTAATATAAGTTAAAATGAGTTTTTCAACATGAATAATGACTATGCAAAGACCGAGCGGACGCGAAAACAACCAATTAAGAGACATAAAAATCACCCGAAATTTCACCATTCATGCTGAGGGTTCGGTATTGATTGAGTGCGGCAACACCAAAGTTTTATGCAATGCTTCGGTTGAAGACCGTATACCTGCATGGTTGCGAGGCAAGGGAAGAGGTTGGGTGACGGCAGAATACGGCATGCTGCCACGGTCTACGGGTTCAAGAATGCGACGTGAAGCATCCAGTGGAAAGCAGGGTGGTCGAACATTGGAGATTCAACGACTCATTGCACGTTCTTTGCGAGCCGTTGTCAATCTTGAAGCTTTAGGCGAACGCATTATTACCGTTGATTGTGATGTTATTCAGGCCGATGGAGGGACACGTACGGCTTCGATTACTGGTGCTTATGTGGCATTGGTGGATGCGGTTAATAAGTTGTTAGCTGATGGCACATTAAAAAAGAACCCGATTTTTGGTGAAATTGCAGCTGTTTCTGTTGGAATATATGAAGGCGAAGCGGTGCTTGATTTGGATTATCCCGAAGATTCCAATGCCGAAACGGATATGAATGTGGTAATGAATGGTGCAGGGCATTTTATCGAAGTGCAAGGAACAGCCGAAGGTCATGCCTTTAGACGAGATGAAATGAACCAAATGTTAGATTTGGCTGAACTTGGCATCAATGAACTGATGCAAGCCCAACAAAAGGCATTTGATGCGTAAAGTTATCCTAGCCAGTGGTAATAAAGGTAAGTTAAAAGAATTACAGGAAATTCTGAATGATTTACCTTTTGAGTTAATTCCTCAGCCTCAAACAGTTGAATACGAAGTAGAGGAAACGGGCACAACTTTTATTGAAAATGCCATTATTAAAGCCAGACACGCAGCAAAACTTTCAGGGATGCCAGCCATTGCAGATGATTCGGGTTTGGTTATTCACGCCTTAAATGGTGAGCCAGGCATTAAAACAGCTCGATACGCAGGCAAGGATTGCACTCCGCAGGACAATATGGATTTGATTTTGGCAAAACTTGAGCCTTTTGATGATAAAAACCAACGCGAAGCCACGTTTGTTTGTGCTTTGGTGTATATGCACAGTGCCACTGACCCTTTGCCTGTGATTGCTGTTGGACAATGGCATGGTGCTATTACCCGTGAAAAACACGGCGATGCTGGATTTGGTTATGATCCTGTGTTTTGGGATTTTAACTACAAAATGACCGCTGCTCAAATGCCTAAAGACCTAAAAACACAATTATCACATCGTGGTAAGGCGTGTAGAAGGCTAGAGAAGAAGTTAAAAAAAATATGGGACAAATAATTCCACCACCTTTAAGTCTCTATATTCACTTTCCTTGGTGTGTTAAGAAGTGCCCTTACTGTGATTTTAACTCCCACCGTTTAAAAAAAGACTTTAATGAAGAAGAGTATATCAATCACTTGATTAAAGATTTAGAACAAGATGTGCCGCTGGTTTGGGGGCGGACTATTAATTCAGTTTTTATGGGAGGTGGCACGCCCAGTTTGTTTTCAGCCGGCAGTATAGAGCGTTTATTAAATGCCGTAAGGATGTTGTTACCGTGTAAACCAGATATGGAAGTGACGATGGAAGTCAATCCTGGAACAGGAGAGTACGATAATTTTGTTGGTTATAAAAAAGCAGGCGTTAATCGTTTGTCCTTTGGGTTTCAAAGCTTGGATGATGAAAACCTTAAAGCTTTAGGTCGAATACACAATTCAAAACAGGCTGTTGCTGCTTATCATATGGCACAAGAAGCGGGATTTGATAACATTAATCTTGATATGATGTATGCTCTGCCTAAACAAACACTAAAAACAGCCAAAGAGGATTTGCTGAAGTTGATTGAGTTAGAACCTGAACATATTTCCTATTATCAATTGACCATAGAACCAAACACTTTGTTTGCAGTTAAAACACCCGATTTTTTACCTAATAATGATTCTCTTGAAGCGATGTATTTACAAGGGAATAGATGCCTCGAAGAAAGTGGTTATCATCAATACGAAGTATCAGCCTATTCAAAAGGTGCAAAAAGATGCCAGCATAATGTTAATTATTGGCAGTTTGGTGATTATTTAGGGATTGGAGCAGGAGCACACGGCAAAATTTCATTTGGGGCAAGTAATGAGGTTGTTCGTTATTTGAAATATAAATCACCAAAAGAGTATCAAAATGACTCCAGTTACACTCAAGAAAAAAGAGTTCTTAGAGAGGAAGATTTG
>JALSIL010000142.1 GCA_026990095.1 Lysobacterales bacterium | reverse complement strand
AAATTTGTTGTGATGAGATGCTCTCATCTAAAAAAGTTATTCAAAGCCATCATTAAAAATATCATCATTAAAAGTCGCCATCAATGAGGTAATGTCTAAACGACCACTGGTGGAACCATTAAAACTAAGTGGCGTATACGCCACGGCACTGGTGGAAGTTGAAGTGTTATAAAGGTAAATTAGATTAAGTTTATCGTCATTTTCTAAGCTGTATAAGAAATTATTATTGGGTAAATAGCTTAAGGCATCGATATTCTTTGTCGGATCATCTGCAAAAGGGGTCGCTTCGTAAGAAAAGTTAACTGCCCCCGCCGGATTGTATCGAATAATACTGGAGGGATAAACTGGCATACTCGGAGTCAAATAGGACGCAGTATCGACGGTAAAAAGTACATTGCCGTTGGCTGGGTCTATAGTAAAAGCATTGATGTTAAAGGTTTCAGTAAGAAACACACCAAAATAGAGGGTATCATCACTGCAAGAAGCATTATTGCACCTGATAATGTCATTTTTTAGGACAACATTTCCATTAAATGTGATGTCTGAATCAAAAGAAAAATATTTAAACCCATTTTGATCCTGATGGTAGCCATCGACTCTGGCTCCACGGATATTTTCTATGTTAGTGGGTGATACCTGAGAATTGACACTGCCGAAAGTATCCACCGCAACTTGATTATGAAGGAGAGATAAAGGGGTTAAATTGGTATAATCAATATTGCTGCTATAATCCACTTCACTGAGGTAACTGGGAATAACTTGACTGACTCCCACCGATGCGTACAACAACAATGTTAGGTTAATTGTTTTAAAAATCTTCATGGCTATCTCCTAGTTGACGCAATTAGCAGTAGGAACCTGACAATAACTATTGTTGGTGTAATAAGTGCATTGGGAATCACCACCACTATTGCTATTGGTTATACCATTGTCTCTAAAAAACACATTACTGCACACATGGGCATAAGCACTCCATCCAAAATTTCCATAAGCAGATGAGTCTTTAACAATTAATCCACCATTTTCATTTCCTGTTGCAATACTACCAAAACCTCGGTCAATATTTCTATTGGCTTGAGAGTCTTTTATGATGCCATTGGCTATTAAGATGCCTTCTTCATTTTCTTCAGCAATAACATTGATGACCATATTGCCACGTTGGGCTCCTCCTAAAATAGCGATACCAGAATCAAAGCCTTTAACCGTACCATTTTTAATCACAATACTATCGACACTGTTTGAGCCATTGATGCCATCAGAAGTCATGCCCGCATTTGTACAAGACAGTGGATCTGTTGATGGCAGTGTTAATAACCCATAACCTGTACACGTACGCGGACCAATAATCGCAAAGCCATTTAAATCAATGGTTACATTGCTGCTTGTAATCTCTATCACATTAGTATTAACAAAAGTAGTGACTAAATTTGAAGTCAATCTATAACTGCCAGGTTGGCTTATGGTAATAGGAAATCCAGCAGCATCTCCTGCAAAACAACCCAAGTCTTTGCAACTTTGATTGATGGCATATATGCCATCATCTGCCTGCAGTAATCCCGAGACGGGCAATAACACAAATAAAATAAATTTTTTCATAATTTTCTCCAAAAAACATTTAATAAAAAATACGGAATTGCAATTCCTTATGCCCTTCTTTCCGATTTAACGTTAAAAAACATGACACAGAAGTGAAAATTTAAGTAAAATAAACAAAAATTAGAACAATCCATCATGCATCAAGAACCTATAACCGTAATGTTGCAAAAAGTAAAATCGGGTAATAAGGAGCTATTATCGGATATTTATTCGCGTTTGTATGAAGACATAAAGCGCATTGCCCAATACCAAATTGACAAGCTCAATACAGGTGAAACCATTACACCAACGGTCTTAACCCATGACTGTTATGTCAAGCTGACCCAACAAAATAAAATCGATATAAAAAACAGCGAACACTTCTTAAACTGTTTATCCATCAGTATGCGGCAATTATTAGTGGATGTTTACCGTTCTAAACTGAGATTTAAAAGAGCTTCTGTAGATGTGACCAGTAGTTTTACCGAACTTGTTGGCGAGCCAGATATTGACTTTAAGATTTTAGAGTTGGATCTTCTATTAGAAAAAATAGAAAAAATAGATGCCCTCTATGCTCAAATTTTAAACTATAAACTTATATTGACCATGACCTTTCCAGAAATTAGCCTTGCCATAGGAAAATCAGAACGGCAAACGATTCGCATTTGGAATCAAGCAAAGGCGTTATTACTGGCATTAGCAAAATAGAATTGCAAAGATTGAGTGTCATGATTTTGGAGTCAAAATCGAAATAAGGTTTATTGTTAAGGGAGCATTAAAAAAATGACAAACGAGAAAACACAACTGTGGAAACAAGCCGTAGAGATATACAAAGAAATCTCCGAATTGCCCGTTTCCGATGCCATTGAGCATGTCGATAGCATCCACAACCTCAGCTATGAGCTTAAGCAAGCGGTCATCACCTTAGTCAATGCGGGCAACCAAGCCTCCCAGTACATCGATAAAAACTTTTCACCCCAACACCTAAATAATAGTCCACGAGAGATTAATTATCAGGTTGGCGATGACTTGGGCGGCTATCGGCTGTTAGAAGAGTTGGGCAAAGGTGGCATGTCGTATGTGTTTAAAGCCAAACGCAGAGATGTTGAGCCACAAAAATTAGTTGCCATAAAAATATTTTCTCCCAAAAGTTATTCGCCGCAACTATTGGAACACTTTATCAGTGAACAAAAAATACTCTCAGAACTCAACCATGCCAATATTGTCGACATGTTACATGGAGGTAAAGCCGAAGATGGAGCCACCTATCTGGTAATGGAGTTGATAGATGAAGCCTTGCCAATAAACAAATACGGACAAAACCTTTCGACCAAAGAAAAAATAAACCTCATTTTGCAATGTGCTCAAGCTTTAGCTTATTCGCACGCCAACCTTATTATTCACCGCGATTTAAAACCCGACAATATCTTGATTGATAAAACAGGACAATTGAAAATAGTTGATTTCGGCATTGCCAAACTCATCAACAACACACGTGCCACAGATAAAACCACCATCATGGCATTAACGCCAAGTTATGCTGCTCCAGAACAAGTCAACTCAGAAAAAATTAGCACCAAAACCGATATATTCTCACTCGCTGTGGTGGCAGTGGAATTGCTTTATGGCAAAAAATTCCTGCCCAAAGACAGGCTTATTAAATCCTGTGAAAAAGACGAACAAGCCATCGCCGTAACCCTTAAATCATTAAACATAGACAAAGACTTGAAAAACATCCTGCACCAAGGATTGGCACAAAACCCCAATGACCGTTACCCCAGTATGCAATCCTTTGCGGATGATTTAAATAACTACTTGCAAGACTTGCCCGTTACCGCAACGGCACAATCGGTGTTTTATCGACTGGGAAAGTTTGCCAAACGCCGCAAAGCGTTATTTATTAGTTTGCTTGCACTGTTATCCACCTTGATTTTAAGTCTGGGCGTAACTTTATGGCAAAACCACCAAATAAAAATAGAATCCGCCAAAGCCCAAAGCGTTAAGCAATTTATGTTGGATGCTTTTGAAGTGACTAATCCCAATAACAATCAAGGCATACAGGTATCCGCCAATGATATATTATTGTTGGCAGCAAAAAAATTAAATGGCAACCATAGCTTAGATGATGAGGTCAGATTTGAATTGTCGCAATCTTTAGGCATTGCCTATTTTCAACTGGGCTTTTTGGATGATGCCACCAGATTACTGATGCAATCCCTTGCCATTAAGCCAGCAAATGCCTCATCACTAACTTACCTTGCCAACACTTATTTATTGGGAGAAAAACAACAAGAATTACAAAAACTATTGGCAACAACCGATGAAAATCAGTTCAACTCACCACTTAATGCGATTAATTTCGCTTTGGTTCGGGCAAAAGACTTGAGTATTAATGGTAAATCGCAAAAAGCGATAGATTTAATAAAGAAAGTGCAAAGCAACCCTGTTTTACAGAAGTATCCCCGTGAAAATATCAGGGTGCAATTAGCCTTGGCTAAAGTTTTGTTTGAAAAGAGCGATTACCAAAAAAGCATCCGTATTCTCAAGTTAATCTTACAA
>JALSIL010000141.1 GCA_026990095.1 Lysobacterales bacterium | reverse complement strand
GCATCTTTTTATACAATGGCAATTCTATCCATTTGTAGATAAGAAGACTTATTATAACAATCATAATCGTGTAGACGATAAAACCCAATAAGGCGATATTATGAGTGACTAGTGCAGTGCGTATGCCTGATGTATAAAACATATTCACAAAAACAATATGAACCAAATAAAGTGAATAAGAGGCATCGCCTATTCTCTTTAAAGTCCCTCTTATAATCAGTTTTTCATTTATCTCTAGTGCCAATAGAATCCAAATCACAGCAAACCCAAATACGCCAAAAGTCATAATTCGAATCCAATTATTCTCCATAGGGATTGTTACTCCAAAATAAAGAGAAATCAATGCAAGAATTATAGGTATTGGTAAATATATAGGTTGAGCAATATGCCTCAATAATGAAAAAAGAAAAAATCCAGCCATAAATTCTAAGAGAAAAAGTGATAATGAAAAATTCAACCAACTGGAATCAATTATAGGGAAAAATATATTTTTTATTATTACCATAAATGCAAAAGTAAAAAATACAAATCTAAATGACAGCTTCGTCAGTAATATAAACGCAATAAGGCTATAGAAAAAAAGTTCGTATGTTAATGACCAAGAGACACCTAGCAACAATGTTTGCATATCCGTAGAAGTAAGGAATAGAGAACTAACCAAATCAATCTCTTTAACAAAGTCAGGACTATAGGTAGAATAATACAATAAAGCAAAGGCAAAAATTGGTAAATAACCAGAATAAATTCTTAAAAATCTTTTGGTGATAAATTGTTTTGCAGACGAAAAATCTCGTGGTAAATTTTGCGTTGTCTTTGCCATTACAAAGCCACTAATAACAAAAAATACATCAACACCCGCATAACCGTATTGAGCGATAGATTCAAATACTACATTGGATAAACCCATCGCCCGAAAATGTGGAAGCAAGTGAAAGATAACAACCAAAAAAGCCGCTATTCCTCGTAGTGCCTGAATATTATTGTACATTTTCCTGAACTTATTTAAGCTTCAATTGATAACACACCCGCTTGATTTTACTTTTAACAAAATCTGGTGAAATGCTTTTTTGAGTTAAGTCTTCTATTTCAAAATAATCATTCAACTCTTCATCTAAGATAAATTTTTTGTAATTATTTGAAAACACCATGGTACCATTTGGGTTCAACACCATTTTACAAGCGAGTAATAATTGCAGATGGTCACGCTGTACCTCCCAATCGGTATCACGCGAGTGTGAGTTTGAATACGTCGGTGGATCAACAAAAATTAAGTCGAATTTTTGCTTACAATCTCCCAAATATTCCAACACATCACTGCGCACTAACTTATGGCTAAAGACATTCATGCGATTAATTTTAAAATTTTCTTGTGCCCAACTCAAATATGCTTTTGAGGTATCAACACTAACTGTTGAAACCGCACCACCGGTTGCTGCTGCTACGGTAACACTGCCTGTGTAGCTAAATAAATTTAGAAAAGTTGTGCCCTTTGCATTTTGCTGAATATAGTAGCGAATCCAACGGTGGTCAATAAATAGACCCGTATCGAGGTATTTTTCTAAATTAACAAGATACTTTCGGTCTTGTTCATGTACGATAATATCACCGCTATCAACCTGCTTGTTTTCGTATTGGAAATTACTGCTTTGTTTTTGGCGGGTTTTGATATGAACCTTGTCATTCTTGATATTCAGTGCCACTTGTGCGCCCAAAATGGCATCTTCTAAGCGTTTCTTTGTTTTCTTTTCAGGGATAGTATTAGGAGCTTTGTACTCCTGAATATTAATGTGTTCATTGTAAACATCAATGGCAACGGCGTATTCTGGAATATCCGCATCGTATATTCGATAAGCATTAATACCCTCATTTTTTATCCATTTTTTTAAACGATTCATGTTTTTCTTTATGCGATTTGCCACCATTTGAGCCGTTTCGGGCAATGCGTGTTTTTGTCCTTCGGGAGAGTTGAGTTTTTTCTTGGCTTCAATATCAAAAGTAATCAATGTAATGGCTAAATCACCATTCATCAACTGCCATGATTTTTTGGCACGAAATCCAAGTATAAAACCCTGACTTTTTGCATACGTCATTATCGCTGCCGTGCTACCCAATGCTTTGGTTGCCATCCATTGCCCCAATTGTCGCCATGTGGCATCGACATTTTTCTTTAACCGCACACCATAGGGAGGGTTACAGACAATCAAATTATTCTTTGCAGGGATATTAAAGTTATCAAAGGTCTTGTATTGGCATTGAATCTTGTCTTCGGCATTAAGTTGGTAGGCGTGTTCTTTGCATATTTTGACCGAATCTTTGTGGTGGTCGGCTCCAATTATTTGCCCTTGAAATCTTTCAACTCCAGCAATCATGCGCGTTTTGGCTTCAAACAACAGTTCATTCCATTTATCTTGATTAAATTCACACCAAGTCTCCACAGAGTAATGCGGGTTAGTTAAGCCTGGTGCAATATCGCATGCCATCAAATATCCTTCGGTTAAAAATGTCCCCGAGCCACACATGGGATCGATGAGGTTGTAATTTTGGTTGGATAATTCATGCCAATTAGCTCTAATCAAAACCGCAGCGGCTAAATTTTCTTTCAATGGCGCTTTAGTTAAACTTTGGCGGTAACCACGCAAATGCAAAGAACGCCCTGAAATATCTTGATAAACCAATATTTGGTTGTGTTTAAGCACAACACTGACCGATAAATCGGCATTGCTTTTAACAATGTCAGGCCGCGAATCTGTAGCTTCTCTCAAGCGATCACATATCGCGTCTTTGACTACTTGGGAACTGTATTGGGTGTTTCGTAACTCTTTATTAGTGCCTTTAAAATTAATCGCCAAAGTCTGAGGGGTATTGTGCACTTGATTTTGCCAGTTGGTTTTATAAATGGCATTGTACAAGTCTTCTGAATCATTTATTTTGATTTGGTTAATCAGCACCAATATTCGATTCGACAAGCGAGTCCAAAGCAATATTTTCATCAACACTTGCGCAGTTGCAAAAAAAACCACTCCAGATAATTTTTCTGCAACATCTTGTGCCCCCAATAAGATTAACTCGTCTTTTAAAAGCAACTCTAAATGCTTTGGGCAACTGGCATAGGCTTGGTGTAAGTTAGGCATGTTTTAATAGCTACAATAATCAAAAGAGGATTATAGCACCATTATTAATACCGCGACATAAAACAACCATTATGTCTATTTATTATTGCATCTCTGGATCAAAAAACTCACTTGAAAGTGCTTGTAAATTTTGGTTAGTTAACAACCACTTTTCTGCACTATTATCAGGGTATGTGATGTCTATATTTGCAGATAATTGATTGACAGAGGTAAAATTATAGTTTATTAAACCCGCCAATTGTGTGGTTGTCACACTAAAATCACAATCAGGACAAAATCCAGAATAAGACAACAAATCCATTTGACCTGACTCAATATTGATGCCACTTCCCAAAGCCCATCTTGGCATTCCATTTTCATCGTAATAATACGCAATCATAACAATAGCATCACCTTTACTATTGACGCTAATTCCCCAACCAGAATCATCTGGATTATAGAATGAACCGGTAAATTGTTTTGTTGTAGGTTGATTAGAGACATTGAGATAAACAAAGGGTTCTGAACCTTCTCTGCCATCAAAATCCCAAGAAAATTGTGCGTTTTTTGCATCAACAAAGTTTAAATTGACTTGTCCAATAACGGCAGATGTTGGCATTCTTGTTACTTCATCCCAGCTAAAAGTGAGTAAATCTGCCTGCCAATTAGCTTGGTATTCCCCTGATGCAATATACCAAGTTGGTGTCTTATCATCGTTATAGGTATACCAAATCATAAAGAGATTGTTGCCTGAAAAATGCACATCAATGCCATGACCACTTCGTTGAGGGTTAAACCAGAGCCCCGTTTTGGGTCGAATTTGAGTAGAATGAGCATCAGTTGGATTTGAACCTTGAGCTATTTCTTCTTTATCACTTATCCCATCGCCGTCTCGATCAAAGGCTAAACGCTGACCCAAACCCTTGGGAACAAGAGTGTAGGTGAGTGTATTTGTTGGGGTTGGAATAGACATTAAACCAATCGCACTAATGGCATCACCATTCTCGTTAATAAACTGATTATCAGCGACATT
>JALSIL010000140.1 GCA_026990095.1 Lysobacterales bacterium | reverse complement strand
TTGTGTTCCAGGTTCTGGCGGACCTTTGGGTGATGATGCTGAAAAGAATTTAAAAATTGCCAATAAAATTGGTTATCCCATTATTATTAAAGCGGCCTCTGGCGGAGGTGGGCGTGGAATGCGAGTTGTGCACACTGATGCGGCACTTAATAATGCCATCAAAATGACCCAAACCGAAGCGGCAGCCGCTTTTGGTGATGGCACGGTTTATATGGAAAAATATTTGCAAAATCCGCGTCATATTGAAATTCAAGTGTTATCGGATAAACACGGTAATGCGATTCATTTAGGTGAGCGGGATTGTTCCATGCAGCGCCGCCACCAAAAAGTGGTTGAAGAAGCTCCGGCTCCAGGTATTACAGCTGAACAGCGTGAAAAAATTGGAGCGGTGTGCGTAGATGCTTGTAAACGCATCAGATATGAAGGGGCTGGTACTTTTGAGTTCTTATACGATGACGGTGAATTTTATTTCATCGAGATGAATACGCGTATTCAAGTTGAGCATCCAGTAACCGAGGCTATAACTGGTGTTGATTTAATCAAGCAACAGTTATTAATTGCATCGGGCGAACCGTTGCAAATCACCCAAAAAGATATTCGCATTACAGGTCACGCGATTGAATGCCGCTTGAATGCTGAAGATTCTAAAACTTTTATGCCATCACCTGGTTTAATTGAAATTTTTCATGCCCCAGGTGGTCCAGGTGTGCGAGTCGATTCGCATGTTTATGATGGCTATCGAGTGCCACCCAATTACGATTCCATGATTGGTAAAATAATTGTTCGTGGCGAAGACCGTGAAACAACAATCAAGCGCATGCGTTTGGCATTAGCCGAAACGGTTGTATCCGGCATTAAAACCAATATAGCTTTGCAGCAAATGATTATGAATGACCAGGGGTTTGTCACGGGTGGTAAAAATATACATTACCTCGAAAAATTACTGGATAAGGAAAAATAGTGGGTCAGGACGAGATGGATTTTGAATACGATTATTTTGAAGTCACTTTGTTGAGCAGTAAGTCAGAAATTGTAACAATTGAAGATTTTATGTTGTCGTTGGGTGCTTGTTCGGTTACTTATCGGGATGCGCAAGATATGGCGATTTTAGAACCAGCTCCAGGTCAGATGCCATTGTGGCAAGGCATTGAAATAACCGCCATGTTTACCAAAGAATTTAACGAAGATAAAGTTTTGCATGTTATTCAAACAAGATTTACGGATAAAGAAGTCAAGCTTAAGCGATTAAAAAACCAAGTATGGGAACGCATATGGCTTGAGCACTTTAAACCGATGCAATTTGGTCAAAACACGTGGATTATTCCCAGTGAGTATCAAGCGACTGATGAAAAGGCAATAAATATTTACCTTGATCCAGGCATGGCATTTGGTACAGGAACACACGCAACAACGGCATTGTGTTTGCAATGGATTGATAAACATAATATGCAAAATTTGCAGGCAATTGATTTTGGCTGTGGTTCAGGTGTTTTAGCAATAGCGGCTTTAAAGCACGGTGCTAATAAAGTCTATTGCACGGATATTGACCCACAAGCAATTGAAGCAACGGTGATTAATGCGACCAGTAACGATGTTATGGATGGCATAGAGGTTGTTGAAGGTAAGGAGGTAAGAAATTTGCAAAACCTTGATGTGGTTTTGGCTAATATTCTTGCTGCACCACTGATGAGTTTGGTTGCTGTTTTTTCGGGTTTGCTCAAAGATAAGGGGGCACTTGTCATGTCGGGTATACTAAAAGAGCAAACAGATGAAATTGTTGAAAAATTTAAAGATTCATTTGTTGACTTTGAAATCAAGTTTATGGATGATTGGGCTTCTGTTTATTGCATCAAAAAGAGTTAAGTAAAATGTTTACACAATGCCGCGGTTGCGGAGAAATTTTTGGAGTGACTGTTGATGACTTGGTTGCCTCTCGTGCACAAGTCCGCTGCAGCTCTTGTGGTGCCGTGTTTAATGCGTTGGAGACACTTGCTGAATATAAACCACAAGATGGCTTTGATTTAATTCTAAATGAAAATGATAACCCGCCCCCTTTATTAAATCATGAGTTTAAGCCGAACATTGTTCCGCAGGTGTTGGATGAAAAGGCTGCGGTAATCCCTGAGTCAAATGATGATGAAAATAGAGATGAAAGCGATGCCCAGCCAGAATTTGTAGCAGATAAATTGGCAACAGCAGAGAAAAAAGCATCGTCTTTTTGGGTTTTTTCCAGTATTGCACTGGTCGCTTTATTGTTGTGGCAAGCTGGTGTGGCTTTAAAAAAAGGCACCATAAAGTTGCCAGAAAGTGATTTTAAAGACAGTGTTTGTGAGTTGGTTGATTGTTATGTAACCCATGACGAATCCAATTTAAACAGCATCGCACTGGTTTCTCGTAGCATAAGGCAACACCCAGGACGAGATAATGCTTTGATAATTACAGCGGGAATTATTAACAGCGACAAAAAAACCCAAGTGTTTCCAGCCTTAGAAATAAAAATGTCAAACCTTAACGGTGAAATTGTTGCGATGAGAAGATTTTTACCTTCGGAGTATTTGGATGATGAAACGATTGAGGCAGGTATGTTTCCTAACACTTTGATTCCGGTTACCCTAGAATTGCAAAGTCCAGGAAAAAATGCAGTCACATTTGAGGTGGGCTTTAGTCCAACCTATGGGGCAAGATAATGGTGGAGTCAGAGGATGTGAAAAATTTAAATTTGCAAATGTATACCCGCAAAGTGGTTAAGCAATATTTACTTAACCTAAAAGGCCATAAAACAAATAATTTGCATGGTTTTATCATTGGTGAAATAGAAAAAGGAATCATCTTGGAAGTGTTAGACTTTACTAAGGGCAATTTGACGCAATCTGCAGAAATTCTTGGTATGACCCGAACAACCTTACGCAACAAGTCAAGAAAACATAAAATTTAACTTTATTATTCTTTAACTGCTATTAATTCTCGCTATAATGCCCCATGTCTTTCCTTAATTAGCTACAGAATTATGTCCAGTACTCAAAACAGAGTGTCAATCAGGCGTGCACTTATTAGTGTTTCAGATAAATCAAATTTAAAAATATTAGCAACGGGCTTAAAGGAGCAGGGCGTTGAAATATTGTCGACTGGCGGAACAGCAAAGCATTTAATATCATTGGGATTTGAAGTGACAGATGTTGCTGATTATACAGAATTTCCTGAAATGATGGATGGGCGAATTAAAACTTTGCACCCAAGAGTGCATGGTGCATTACTGGGGCGGCTGGATAAAGATGAGGAAGTTATGCACGAAAACGGAATAGAAGCGATTGATTTGTTGGTTGTCAATTTATACCCATTTGAGCAAACCATTCGTGCAGAAAATTGCACTTTAGATGATGCCATTGAAAATATTGATATTGGAGGTCCAGCAATGGTTCGTGCCGCTTCTAAAAATTACGACAGAGTGACGGTTATTGTTGATCCCAATGATTACGCCGAGTTTATTGACGAGATTTCTACTTATAATGGTATATCTCATTCCAATCGACATGTTTTAGCTGCCAAAGCCTTTGCTCATACAGCCGCTTATGATGGCATGATTGCTAATTATTTAAGTGCGATAAAAGACACTGGAGATAAGGATGAATTTCCGCGCTTCTTGACAACTCAGTACACACACCGAAGTCATTTGCGTTATGGTGAAAATCCTCATCAGAAGGCGGCATTTTACACGGAGAAAAATACGCAGGAAGGCACAATTGGTTACGCGCAGCAAATTCAAGGAAAAGCACTAAGTTACAACAATATTGCCGATGCCGATGCAGCACTTGAATGCGTTAAAGAATTTAATGAAGTGCCAGCTTGTGTCATAGTCAAACACGCCAATCCTTGTGGCGTTGCTCTTGAATCAAATTTAGAGCTGGCTTACCTTAAAGCCTTTTCAACCGATCCAACCTCGGCTTTTGGTGGAGTGATTGCCTTTAATGGCAAAGTTTCTGCCAAATTAGCTAAAACCATAACAAAGAAACAATTCGTTGAAGTGATTGTTGCTCCTAGCTACGATGAGGAAGCCATTGAGGTTTTTAAATCGAAAAAGAATTTACGCATCCTCAAATGTGGTCAGTGGCAGGTTCCGCAGCAACCATGGCAGATGTTCAAGCGAGTTAATGGTGGGGTTTTGGTTCAAGATGCGGATATTT
>JALSIL010000139.1 GCA_026990095.1 Lysobacterales bacterium | reverse complement strand
TGTTGCCAATAAAAAAAAAGGTCGAAAGCCAATTGAAAAAAATACTGATTTCATGATTAAAAGTGTCATGTGAAAACTGCATTTTAAAACAATTGAGTTGTAATTGAATTGATTTATGTTAAAGGAGTTCAACATTTTCACTCGAAGACAAACCTTATACCGTCATTACGAAGTCTATTTATTAATTTTTAAATCTATATCGTTCATCCAGTGAACTATACCCCAAACCACTTTGTTTTTTGATATGGATTTGTACGGGGATGCGTTCTTTTAGGGCATTTATGTGGCTGATGATGCCAATCATTTTGCCTTTGGCGTTGAGGTTATCTAGGGCATCAAGGGCAATATCTAAGGTTTGGGCATCGAGTGTGCCAAAGCCTTCATCGAGAAATAAGCTGTCAATAGAGGTTTTATGGCTAACCAAATCAGACAATGCCAATGCCAAGGCTAAGGACACCAAAAAGCTCTCACCACCGGATAATGTTTTGGTATCACGTAGGCTATCGGCTTGCCATGTATCAATGACCTCTATTTCTAATGCCTCATCGACCTTGCGTTGCAATTGGTAGCGTTTATGCAGTTGTTTGAGCTGTTGATTGGCAAGGTAAATAAGATAATCCAGCGTTAAGCCTTGGGCATAAACGCGAAATTTTTTACCATCTTTCGAGCCAATCAAGCTATTTAAATGCATCCAAATATCGTACTTTTTTTGTTGCTTTTCAATGGTATTTAATAGCTTTTGTTGTTTGACTCTTTGCAGTTTGTCATTAGCCAATTTTTGTTGGATTTGCCCTTGTTTAGAGTTTAATTCGGCAAGCTTATGTTTTAGCTGCTCTAAATCCGTTTGTAAGGATTCACTCTTTAAGTCTTTTACCGCACTGGCATCAAAATCATTTAATTGTTTTTGTGCTTGTGAGTTTAAAGTTTGGGCTTGCAATAACTCTTTATCGAGTTGAACCTTAAGGTTTTTTAGCCGTGAAAACTCAGCCTCAGGCATTAACGCTTGCTCAAAGGTTTGATTATCTGTAAAAATTGATTGCTCTAACGCTTTATTCCATTTTGACTGAGTCGCTTGGAAAATATTTTTCTGTTCATCAATGGCTTGTCTATTTTCTGCTTGTTGACCACTAATTTGTTGCATCTTTGCAATGCTACTATCGAGTTTTTGTAAAGCTATTGGCAAATTATCAACAGGTGTTAAATTTGTTGCTTGAGGTAATTCAACTCCAATAATTTTTATTTTTTCATCTATTTGTTTTTTGTGATGACTCATCTCACGCAACTCTTGATTAAGTTGGTTAAAAACCTCCATCTTTTCTAGTTGTTTGGCGTTATCTTTGAGTTTTTGAGCAAGGATAGTTAAACACTTTTCATCATCTATGTGCATATCCTGTGATAACTTGTTCCAACTGTTAGTTGTTTCAAAAACGATACCACTAATTTCTTCTCTTTGCTTTTTTAACGAGTCACAACGCACTTCGGCTTGGTTTTGGTGCTTTCTTGCATTTTGCCCTTGCTCAGTCAGTTTTTCTAACTCGTCTTTGGCTTGTTGGAGCAGCCTTTGGGTGCTGCTAGCATCAATTGTTTGGTAATGCTCCACTGCGGGATGTTCTTTGGAACCACAAAGAGGGCACTCTTCATTGTTTTGTAATTTATCACGGTATTCTTTTAAGCTTTGGATTTGCGATTCTAGCTTTAACTTTTCTTCTAGATTTTCAATACTTTCTTTTTTATAACTATAATTAACGCGCAGTTTATCTGCTAAAGTTTTGTTAGTTTCAAGCCATTTTTTTTGCTCAATTAGTTTTGCATCAAGTTGAATATCCTTTTGTTTTAATTGATGATAATTTTTATAAAGCCGCTGTAACTCCTTATAATCTGAATTAAGCTGATGAATTTTAGTCAAATATTTATCTGATTTAATGATATCAAAATCTTTTCCAAGAGCCTGCAACAACTCGTGCTGTCTATTATTTAAGCCTTGAGTCCTTTGTTGCAAATAATGCAGGAGTGATTGGGTTTGAATAATGTAATTTTGTTTGCTGTTTTCCTGACTTGTTTGTAAAAACAGTCCTTTGTCCTCCACCTGTTTCAATCGATTGAGTTCTTTTTGATTTAATTGAAACAATGGATTGATATCTTGTGCGGGTTCAGCATTTTTAAGCTTTGCTAAGTCTTCTTTATGGGATTCAATCTTATCTTGTGTCGTTTTTAAACCAACTTCACTTTTTTGGGCATTTGACTTTAATAAATTCCATTGTTTCAGTTGCTCTAACAACTGCTGGGTTTGAGTTAATTGTTTGTTTTTAGATTGAATAGTGGTGTCAAGTTCATTAAGCTGAGCCTTACAGTCTTTTACTGTTTCAGGTTCTAACAATTCTACGCTTTGATTTTGTGCCTTTAATAGTTCTAACTTTTGGCTCTGAGTTTTATAATTTTCATAAACTTTATTTGAGATTCTTCCGTAAATTTCTGTGCCTGTTAATTCCTCTAACAATCCCGCTCGTACACCCGCATTAGCATTGAGAAAAGCGGCAAAGCCACCTTGTGCCAATAACATGGATTTAGTAAATCGGGCAAAATCCAATCCAGTCTTTTCTGCTACTAAACGTATTTTATCACTGATTTTATCGGCTAATATTTTTTCGCCTTGGGCTAATTCGACCACTGCGGGTTGCAATTTACCATCGGCTTTATTTCGTGCTCTGCGAACTTCCCAAAAGGCACGATACACTGTGCCGTCGGCTTCGAACTCAACTTCACTCAAACAATCCCCAGTATGACGCGTCATCACCATTTGAGCAGGTTGACCCGAGCCTATGCGTGGCGTTTGGTGGTACAAAGCCAAACAGATGGCATCCAAAATACTGGATTTGCCCGCACCTGTTGCACCCGTGATGGCAAACAATCCACTGCTGGCAAAAGGTTCTTGAGAAAAGTCTATTTTCCACTCGCCTTTAAGTGAATTGATGTTTTTAAAACGCAGGCTAAGGATTTTCATGGCAATCCTCAACGATGGAGTTGAATGCTTTGGTGATTTGTTTCTTTACGGCTTTTTGTGTTGGACTACTCCAGTCTTCTTCGCTTAAACGCTGATTAAACACATCCAATGGCGTGAGTTCTTGCAAGCTTTCTTTTTGCACTTGGCTGATGCTTTTTAGCTTTTGTTTTTTCTTACGGCGCAACTTTAACACGGCTAATGATGTACCAGCCACCATGGACTCAATGCGTTGATGCAAATCGCCTAAATAATCTTCGCTGGATACTTCGATATCCAACCAAATAGTGCCTTCAAGTTCATTTAATTTCTTTTCAATTTCGGCTAAATCGCCTTTTATCTGTTTGAGATGCTGAAAACATGGGATTTTAAGTTCAGTTACCGCATTTAATTTGTCTTCATTAAATTCAACCAATAATACTTTTTTATCGCTATTGAGTTCATCAAAACTTAATGCAATCGGCGAACCACAATAACGTATATGCTCGGTTTTACCTACTTTTTGCGCACGATGAATATGACCCAAAGCAATATAATCCGCAGGCGGAAAATTGTTAGATGAAAAACTATCCAAAGTGCCGATATAAATATCCCGCACTGAATCACTGGTCTTAGCACCAACCGTTGCCAGATGCCCTGTGGCAATTATCGGAATTTTTTTACCAATGACTTGGCGTTGTACTTTGGCTAAATCGTAAATCTGTTGGTAGTGTTCGGTGATGGCTTGTTGTAAAGAAGTTTGTTTTTGTTTGCCAGTAAGTCCAGCTTGAGAAAACTGCAAATCACGCGCCCGTAAAAATGGCACGGCACAAATCATCGCGATTGGGTGTTTGTTTTTATCAGTTAAGGCGATGACTTGCTCATCTAAATTAGACATGACGCCAGGAATCACATAGGTATTAAGCATTTTCAACAAGCCTTTGGATTCACCCAATGTTGCCACAGAATCGTGGTTGCCACCAACAATAATCAACTTAATCTTGCTTGCCTGCAAATCTTCAATAAACTGGTTGTACAACTCTCGCGCATAAGATGGCGGTGAGCCTGTATCAAAAACATCACCCGCGACAATAATCGCATCCACCTGCTTGTCTTGTGCACAGACAAGCAACCAATCTAAAAATTGCTTATGCTCATTCTGTCGCGATTTTCCAAGGAAATATTGCCCTAAATGCCAATCAGA
>JALSIL010000138.1 GCA_026990095.1 Lysobacterales bacterium | reverse complement strand
TCTTTGACTTGTAATACAGCCAATATAAACAATTCGCTGGAAATGTATTTATCATTTTTTTGCTGAGCAAGTTTGTCACAAATATTGAGTACTCGAATCAAATCATTGGAATAATTGATTTGACCTTCGTTACCCGAAACTTGCGGAAAACCGTCCATAATTTCATTTAATTTTTGTCTTAATTGTGCAACATCAACTTGTGCCTTCGTTAATAAAGATTTAGTGCTAGAGCCCTGTTGGTCAATTAAGGCGGACAATAAATGGGCTGTTTCAACCATATTATTACCGCGACCAATGGCGAGCGATTGAGCATCCTGTAAGGCTTGTTGAAAACTGCTGGTAAATTTATCTATTTGCATTTTTCATCTCTAATAAGTTTTAATATACTAGATATATAGGGTTTTAATTAAGAAATTCAACCTTGAAGGCGTTTTAGAAAAGTGAATCAAGTGGTGTATTTTGGAGGTGTAACCGCATCATCCCTGATGCAGTTAAAATAGTAATGAATTATACAAAAGGATTATGAATAATAATATTTTCGTTTCGCTCTGGACCTGTTGAAATCATGTGAACAGGGCAGCCTGTGTAACTTTCGATTTTATCAATTAACTTTTGTGATTGAGGTGGCAATTTTGCAATGTCTGTCATGCCTTTGGTTTGACTCATCCAGCCTTCAAGGGTTTCATAAACGGGCTGGATATTTTCCCAAGCTTCGGCTGAGGCAGGAAAATGATTAAATTCTTTATCACCCACTTTATAGGCGGTGCAGACTTTGATTTCTTTAAAAGTATCCAAAACATCCAACTTTGTCACACAAATACCTGTAACACCATTGATTTGAATTGCACGTTTAAGTGCAACCAAGTCTAACCAACCACATCGCCTTGGGCGACCTGTTGTTGCGCCGAATTCGACACCGTTTTTAGCCAGCATTGCCCCATCATCATCAAATAGCTCTGTGGGGAAAGGCCCTGAGCCTACGCGAGTGGTATAAGCTTTGCTTATGCCCAAAACATAGTCTATATCGGTGACACCCAGTCCTGTACCAGTTGATGCTGCTCCCGCGGTGGTATTGGACGAAGTCACAAAAGGGTAGGTGCCGTGGTCTATGTCAAGTAATGAACCTTGTGCACCTTCAAGCAAAATGGATTTGCCTTGCTCTTGTAGCTCATGTAAGTTGGCCGTAACATCGGCACTGGTCATTTTGAGCTGTTCGCTATAACTAAGGGCTTGAGCGTAAACTTCATCAAAATCTAATGGTGGTTGATTGAAATAATGTTCGATAACAAAATTGTGGTAAGACAAGGTTTCGCTTAGTTTGTCTTTGAGGCGTTCGGGTTCAAATAAATCACCAAATCGAATGCCTCGTCGGGCTACTTTGTCCTCGTAAGCAGGACCAATTCCACGTCCTGTGGTGCCAATGGCTTTGCCGCCTTTGGCAATTTCTCGTTGTTGGTCAAGGATAATGTGATAAGGCATAATCACAGGTGCTGCGCGTGAGATTTTCAAGCGAGACTTTACATCAACTCCTGCAGTTTCGAGTTGTTTAATTTCTTCAAGTAAGGCATCGGGTGCAACCACAACACCATTACCGATATAACAATCCACGCCTTCACGTAAAATTCCAGATGGAACGAGGTGTAAAACAGTCTTGTGGCCATTGATAATCAGTGTATGCCCTGCATTATGTCCACCTTGAAAACGCACCACCGCATCGGCTTTGTCGGTTAATAAATCAACGATTTTGCCTTTGCCTTCATCGCCCCATTGAGTCCCTAATACCACTACATTTTTTTTCATTTACATGTACCTTTAAGCCTAATGAGGCTGTGTGTTTAATTTATTTTTTATTAAAGTGCTTGAAGAAGTCAGATTTTGGGTCGAGTACCATCATGCTATCTGAACCATTAAAACTTTTCTCATAGGCTTCTAGGGAACGTAAGAAAGAGTAAAGTTCTTGGTTGCGTGTGTAAGCTCCTGCATAAATGCGTGTGGCTTGTGCGTCCCCTTGCCCCATTATTTTTGCTGCATCTCTTGTTGCGTCAGCCAATAATATCCTCACTTGCTTGTCTGTGTTGGCTTTAATGTTAACGGCTTCTTTTTGACCATTGGAACGGTGTTCTGCCGCTTCGGCTTCACGTTCAGAAATCATTCTCTCAAACACTGAACTACTTACTGTATCACTTAAATTGATGCGTTTAATACGTACATCAACCACTTCCATGCCAAAATTTTCGGCTATTGGTGTGGCTTTTTCTTTCAGGGTTTGCATGATTTCAGTTCGCTGCGTCGATATCACTTGTTGCAATGTTCTGTGTGAAAATTCTTCTGACAAAGCATTTTTTATAACGTCACTTAAACGACTTTCAGCTGAGACTTTACTGCCATTAAATGTGGTGTAGTATGTAACCACATCTTTGATGCGCCACTTCACAAAATAATCCACATCCAAGTACTCTTTATCTGTATTCATTACTGGGGCAGGTCGGTTATCCATGGTTTGAATGCGCGAATCAAATTTTTTGATGATATTCAAGCCCGGAATCTTCAAATGAAGCCCTGGTGTGTAATCGGACTTAACCACTTTACCAATTTTGAGTTTTATTGCCAGTTCCTTTTCATTAACGGTAAAGGTAAAAACTTTAAATCCAATAAGTGTTAGGACTAATAAAATAAGTAGCAAGGGTAATTTATTATTCATGATTATTGCCCTCCTCTACCAACGCGCGGAGTGGATGTGCGATCATTGCGTTGGTATGATGTCGTGTTTTGTGGTGGAGCTGTGATTGTTGTTGTGCCCATATAAACAGGTTCTTGCTTTTTCTTCATCATTTGATCCAAGGGTAAATACATCATGTTATTGCTGTTTTCAGAATCAATAAGAACTTTCGAAGTATTTGCCAAAACTTTCTCCATTGTTTCTAAATATAAACGTTCTTTGGTTACATCAGGTGCCAGTTCGTATTGTTGCCTAATCAAATTGAACTTTTGAGCCTCACCTTCTGCCTTAGCGATAGTGGCTTCTTTATAGGCTTCGGCATCTTGTTTTATTTTTAACACGTTACCCTCAGCTAATGGAACTCGTTGACGCCTGTATTTGTTGGCTTCATTGATGTAAGTTTTAGCATCTTCACGTGCTTTGACTACATCATCGAAGGCATCTTTTACTTTTGAGGGTGGGTGAACCTCTTTAAAGTTGAAGTTGGTGATTTGTATGCCAGATTTATAAGAGTCCATCATTATTTGCAATACATCAACAATATCGCGACTGGCAATTTCACGTGATTCGTTAAGCAAATGATCCATAGTGTTGGTGCCAACCACTTGTCTTACCGCACTTTCGGCAGCGTGCTTAACCGTTGCATGCGGGTCTTCTAACATAAAGAGGTAGTTCTTGACATCCTCTCTTTTGATGCGGTATTGAATTGAAAATTCCAAATAAACGAGGTTTTTGTCTTCAGTCAACATTTCGCCTGATTCATCGGTTGAAAAGAGGTTTTCAACATTAACTTTATAGACCTCTGAGACGGGCTTTGGCCAAGTAAAGCGTAGGCCAGGCTCCATGGTGCTTGCATACTTTCCAAAGGTTAGAACAACACCTCGTTCAGCTTGTTCGATTTTGTGGGCAGAAGTAAACAAGGCATAAACAACCATCGCCAATGCAAGCAATATAACAGGAAGCAGAACGTTGGGCTCGGGTTGTTTCTGTGCTGGTGCATTGCCTCCCATGCCTAATGAGTTCTTAATGTTTTTAAAGAAGTCAGTGATGAGTTTTTCTAAATCAGGTGGTTGATTGCCACCAGAACCCCAAGGGTTGTTCGGTTTTTTGTTTTCATCTGAACCATTATTGTTTGATTCATTATCATTTCCGCCAGGTTTGTTCCAGGCCATAAATTACTCCAGTTTAAAGTAGTGCGTGGATAAATTCACCACATTCATCATTTCGAGCTGCCAAGCTATTCCATGTTTCAGGAGGCAACTCAATAGTTAAAGACCAGCTATTGTCTTGGTTAAATTGTTCTTCGCGAATACCGTCATAGTGGTAAAACAAAGCACGAAGCTTTCCTAAGTGCGCTGGTAAAACAATATTTTTTGTAACATGGGTACGATTGAAGCATTCTTCAATGCCTTTGATGAGGTTTTCTATGCCTTCACCCGTAACCGCAGAAAGCCAACATTGTGACATAAGAG
>JALSIL010000137.1 GCA_026990095.1 Lysobacterales bacterium | reverse complement strand
GATGAAGCTTTGTTGATTGCCATGGCGTGAGTTATAATTGCTTTTTTAGTTTAAAACAATTGCATGAAATCAAACATCCAACACGGTTTTACCCTTATTGAAATTCTTATTGTTGTGGTTATTTTAAGTATCTTAGCCATTACGGTTGTGCCACAGTTTCTTGATCAACCTGCTAAGGCTCGTGTGGCTCGTGCTCAATCGGATGTGCAGCAGTTAAAAACTGCTTTAAGCATGTATAAATTGGATAATTTTAGTTACCCGTCAACGGCACAAGGTTTAAATGCCTTGGTTTCCAAACCCAGCGGACAGCCTTTGGCTAAAAACTGGAAAACAGGGGGGTATATGGAGCGAATGATTAAAGACCCTTGGGGGAATGATTACCAATATTTAAACCCAGGCAATCATGGGGTCATTGATGTTTTTTCCATGGGTCGTGATGGTCAGCCCGGTGGCGAAGGAGATGATGCGGATATTGGAAATTGGTAGTTCAAAACACTTAGCGAATGTGCTGCTCTAACCCTAAAGGTTTTACACTGATAGAAATATTGGTTGTGGTTGTTATTATTTCTATTCTTATGGCATTGGGTGTGCAAATGATTAGCTCTGGCTCGGTAGAAAGAAACCTGCAACAACGCGGTAAGATTTTAAAATACTCCATTCAATACGCTTGTGATCAAGCCACTTTTCAAAATCGAGTCTATGGCATTAAATTTTATCGCAACGCTTATGGCTTCGCTCAATTTGTTAATAACCAATGGGTGGACGTTATATCTGAGGAACTCTCTTGGGTAAAGCTAACGGATGGTATGGTGCTTGCTTTATCAATTGATAATCAAATGGTTGTATTGCCTGAACAAGAGCTTAAAATTCCTCAAGTCAGTTGCGATGCCACTGGTCAATTGACCTCTTTTGCCTTAACTGTTTCTGATGCAACCGATTTGCACCATTACCAATTAAGCACGACTGATTCTTGGGAAATGCAAGGCAAATGGCTCGATCAAGAGACTCAATAACAAAGATGGTTAAGGCTCATAAACAATCTGGTTTTACATTGCTGGAGATTATTGTGGCTCTAGCGTTGTTGACTATTGCCTTAACGGCTATTGTGACGGTTGCCTCAACACGAGCGGAAACATTGATTCAATTGCGAGAAAAAAACAGGGCATTAATGGTTGCTAATAATATCATGCAGCGTTACACCTTAAGTTCTCAACAGGTTTCTGTTGGTGTTATTGATGGCGTTCAGGAGAATGGCAAAACTGATTGGAAATGGCAACTCAATGTGCAACCGACCAATAATGACTACATCTACCGTTTAGATGTCAAAGTGAGTAAAAACGCAGATTTTGACCACGTATCTGCCAGTTTAGTGGGGTTTAAATGGTATTAATGTTACCCAATTCCACACAAAAAGGCATGACGTTGTTAGAAGTGTTGGTTGCCATGACTTTAATGGTGGTGGTTTCTGCGATTTCTTTTGCCAGTTTAAACGGTTTAATCAATGCAAAACAGCAAAGCGATGCTGTTGCTGATAATATTCGTCAAGAACAATTAACTTCTTTACAGTTGCAAAAAGATTTTTTCGGCTATATTAATAGGCCTGTAAAAGATGAGTTTGGCAACCTTAAACCCGCGTTGTTAGGTCGCTATTCGGATGTGGAATTTAGCCGAAATGGCAATTTTTCAGGTCTTAATAATCACCAATCGGACTTGCAAAGAGTTCACTGGTACCTTCAAGACCATGCACTTTACCGAAATCACATTAATACCATGGATTTAGGAAATTTTGCTCATTGGCAAAAAAGGAAATACCTTGATGAAGTTAAAGAATTTAATGTAAGCTATGTTAATATTTCTGGCATTGAATCACGTCAATGGCCGATTGCCAATAGTTTAGTGCCATTAAAAACCGTACAGGTTTTAATCGTTATGAAAAATGGTGTGATATTACATTATGAAATCGGTGTTACTCATTGAAATCAATAAGAAAACAAAGAGGCGTAGCGTTGTTTGTGGCATTGTTAGTGGTCACAATTGCAACTTTGTTGGCGACCGAAATGTGGTTTCGAAATTCTTTAGATATTGCCAGACAATACAACAGCCGTTCAGTCTACCAAGCCCGTTATTACAGTAAAGGTATGTTGTTGTGGGCACGTGATATTTTACGACAGGATTATGAGCATGAAGCCGGTTTTGATAGCCGCAGTGAAGCATGGAATCAGCCCATAGCGGGAATAGAGTTACCTGATGCGATGTTATCAGGTAAGTTGGTCGACTTTGATGGTAAGTTTAATCTTAATAATTTAGTTATAAAAGGGCAAGTCAACGACTTAAGTGTTGGGTATTTTAAAAGGGTTTTATTGAACTTAGAAATGGATGTTACCTTAGCGGATAAAATCATTGATTGGTTAGATGCGGATCAAGTTCCGTCACCACAAGGAGCCGAAGACAGTGTGTATTTATCCAAAAACCCGTCATATCGTTCTGCAGGACAACCCTTTGCCCATATTTCTGAGCTCAGATTAATTGAGGGAATAGATTCAAGAACTTACCAAAGACTCAAGGCTTATGTGACGGTTTTGCCTGTGCAAGGAACACAACCAACAACCATGAATGTTAACACCATGTCAACTTTGTTGTTAAAATCTTTGGATAGCGCTATTCGCACTAAAGATGCTTTAGCCTTATACAGTGAGGGTTCGGCTAATAATAAAACCCTTCGTGAATTTTTTAAACAACCTGCCATTGTATACTTGGGCTTGAATAATGAAGCCAAACAGCTAGATAAATTGATTTCGACAAAAAGTAACTGGTTTCAAGCACGAGTTGATGTCAGAATGGATGAATCACTCTTTACTCAATACGCAATGCTTTATCGCCCAAACTCTTTGGCGAGTATAAAACAATTATCCGATACACCATTTATTCCTTAACAATTATTGTAAAAACAGGTCAAAATCGTATAATCTCACTTATGAATGAAAATACAGCCATAAAAGATTACCAAGAACTCAAAGACGAGTGTGCACCTGTTTTTTATAAAGAGATTGAAAAGTTTTTTGCCAAAGGCATGTTGGTTTTAGTGGCAGAGGCGTTGGATATCATCAAAGTCGCACTGGCTATTCAAGCCGATGATAAGCAAACCATGCAAAAATGGATAGACCAATCGTTGGTTGTTCGTGTGCATGATGACCATGCCATCAAATGGAGCAAAACCAACGAACCCTTAATGGCAATAACGGCTGTGCCATGGGTTCTGGTGCAAGAAATACCTGAACAAAATTGACTCAAATCAATTTATTGTTTTCTTTATCTATCTATAATATAGACAAATAAAACAATGACTTAAGAGGTTAACTATGTTAGGAGAAAAACACGATTTACACCATGAATTTCCAGAATTTGAGAAAGAAATTCATTACTTGAAAATGAACAATGCTCATTTCCTTCGATTTTTTAATGAATACGATGAAGTGGATGATGAATTGCATCGAATAGAACAGCGGATAGAAACCCCTTCGGATGATTATACAGAAGAACTTAAAAAGAAGAGGTTGTTTTATAAAGATGAATTGTATTTTATGATTTTAAAACACCGCAGGAAGCAAAAGTTAAAACTGATTAAAAAAGAAAAGAAAAGGTTAAAGAAAAAATCAAAAGAATAGTATTGCAGAGGGCTTGAATTTAAGAATCAAGCCCTTATTTTATTATCTCTTACTGGCACAATTGTTAACAACTGTTTTATGAAAAACTAACACTGTGTTTTGTATAATAGAGCAATCATAAATTTAAGGTAAAACAAATGGACAATCAAACACTATTTCTTATTACGGCGACACTTGTAGGTATTGCAATAGGTGCATTAATAATGTATTTCTTATCAGGAAAAGGCTCAAACTCTGCTAAGTCAGTGGCTCAAGTTGAAGAGAAATTAACCAAATACCAAGAAGATGTGGTTTCACACTTTGAACAAACCGCTGATTTGGTCGATGAATTAACCCAAAGCTATAAAAAAGTTTTTGATCATTTAGGACAATCTGCGCGTGAGTTATTAACTGAGGAACAAGTTAAAGCCCAAATTGAAAAGCGTAAAGACCGTAAAGTAACTCTAGGATTTTTAACCGAAGAATCGGATGCAGAAGCAGTGGAAGCAGTATCAGAAGCTTCTGTTGAAAATATTCAGGAAACTAACAAAAGTGAAGGTGAAATTGTTGAGCAAAAAGTGAATGAAGCCAAAGACGCTTTAGAGCAAGATGTGGAAGAGCTTATTGAAGAGATTGAAACGGAAATGAATAAGTCGGATAAAGAATAGATAAGCCAAATTTATTTATCGAATAAAGACCGCTAATGCGGTCTTTTTTTATGCCTGAGAAATGGAAAATATTTTAGTTTCAAATGCAATTAAATGCTATAATCTTTGGCAAAATTTCAGGGGGATTTCTCATTCTGAAGAAGTCGCACCTACAAATCAACAATATAAGGGGACTCTTATGTTAGAAAAAATAAAACTATTCATTGATGGCAAAACAGTTGTAAGTGAATCGAATCAATGGCTGGATGTTACCAACCCAGCCACGCAAGAAGTGTTATACCAAGTGCCTATGGCAACCCATGATGAAGTCGAATTAGCGGTTTCTTCGGCTAAAAAAGCATTTGAAACATGGAAAGATGTGCCTGTACCTGTGCGTGCACGGATGGTTTTAAAATACCAACAACTACTCAAAGAAAACCACGATGCCATTGCTGAGGTTTTGGCAGAAGAAACAGGCAAAACTTTTGAAGATGCCAAAGGCGATGTCTGGCGTGGTATTGAAGTGGCAGAACATGCAGGCGGTGTGGCATCGATGATGATGGGAGAGTATGTTGAAAATGTTGCTAATGGTATTGATACATATTCCATAATACAACCATTAGGTGTTTGTGTGGGTATTACGCCCTTTAATTTCCCTGCTATGATTCCGCTGTGGATGTTTCCATTGGCGGTTGTTTGCGGCAATACATTTGTGTTAAAGCCATCCGAACAAGACCCTAAAACGCCCAATATATTGGCAGAACTGTTTTATGAGGCGGGTTTTCCTCGTGATGTGTTGCAAGTGATTCATGGTGGTAAAGACCAGGTGAATCAACTATTAAACCATCAAGATGTGCAAGCCATATCCTTTGTTGGATCAGTTGGAGTCGGTGAACACATCTACAAAACAGGAACAGATAACCTCAAACGAGTTCAAGCATTCACGGGTGCAAAAAACCATTTAGTGGTTATGCCTGATGCCAATAAAAACCAAACCATTAATGCACTAGTTGGTGCTGCTTGTGGTGCTGCAGGACAACGCTGTATGGGTATTTCTGTTTGTGTGTTGGTTGGTGATGCCAAAGACTGGCAAGACGATATTAAAGCGGCGATGCAAAGACTTAAACCAAATTACTGGAAAAATCAATCCTCGGCTTATGGTCCCTTAATTAATCCACAGGCAAAAGCGCGTGTAGAAGGGCTAATCACCGAAGGGGTCGAATCTGGTGCAACCTTATTACTCGATGGTCGTAATTGTCAGCCTGAAGGATATGAAAATGGCAACTTTGTCGGTCCAACCTTGTTTACTGATGTCACCACCGAGATGTCGATATATGAAAATGAAATATTTGGCCCTGTTTTGTGTTTAATGCACGCTGAAAGTATCGAAGATGCCATAAATATGATTAATGATAACCCGTATGGTAATGGCACCTCAATTTTTACTAATTCAGGAGCTGCTGCTCGTAAATTTCAACATGAAATAAAAGTTGGGCAGGTTGGGGTGAATATTCCAATACCTGTGCCCTTACCATTTTTCTCTTTCACTGGATGGAGAAAATCATTTTACGGTGACCAACATGCCTATGGCAAACAAGCGGTGAAGTTTTATACTGAAACTAAAACCGTTACATCTCGTTGGTTTGAAAGTGATATACCCGATGGGCATCATGCACCGAATTTATCCATTAATTTAAGGTAGAATGACATATTGAAAATCCCAACAAATAAACAATAAAATATAAAGAACCGTAGGTTGGGGTGAGTAATGCGAACCCCAACAAAAACAGAATAATACAAACATTAATGACAAAACAATAAAATGCAATACAAAAGAGCACATGTCAAAGGTGGAACATATTTTTTCACATTGACTTTGCAAAATCGTAAACTATCCATATTGACGGATTATTTTAGTCAATTGCGCGATTCTTTTAATAAAGTGAAGAGTAATCATCCGTTCATTTTGGATGCGATGGTGGTTTTGCCAGAGCATTTACATGTGTTAATGACGTTGCCTGAAAATGATAGCGAATATGCCAAAAGGTTATTGTTGATAAAAGCTGGATTTTCACGACAATTGCCAAAATTTGAAAACATTTCAGAAAGCCGGGCAAAAAAAGGCGAACGAGGAATATGGCAAAGACGGTATTGGGAACATTGCATTAGAGACGAAAATGATTTTCACCGCCATGTGGATTACATTCATTATAACCCAGTTAAACATGGTTATGTGGATAGACCGACAGGTTGGCACTATTCAACCATTCATCGCTATATAGTGAATGGTATTTTAGACTCAAGTTGGGGTGCTGAATATCACGGTGATTTTGATATTAAAAATCCGTAAGTATTTTTTGGAGATGTTGGGGTTCGTTCCTCTCACCCCAACCTACGGGAAAAATAACGTATTGTGTTGGGGTTCGTGGAACTCACCCCAACCTACAAAGAGACAGAACAATCGTAGGTTGGGGTGAGAAATGCGAACCCCAACAAAAACAGAATAATTAATTAACTACATGGGGACAACATGAATTTTAATTTAACAGATGACCAAATAGCCTTTAAACAAGCGGCCAAAGAATTTGCTGTCAAAGAAATGGCTCCGCACGCTGCCAAATGGGACAAAGAGTCAATATTTCCAGTGGATGTAATTAAAGCCACAGGTGAACTGGGTTTTTTGGGCTTGTATTCACCTGAAAAATACGGAGGCTTGGGTTTGTCACGCTTAGATAGCTCGATTATCTTCGAAGAAATGTCGCAATATTGCACTTCAACTACGGCTTTTCTCACCATTCATAATATGTGTGCGTGGATGGTCACCAGTTTTGCTAGCGATGAATTAGCCAGCCAATGGGGAGAGCGTTTAACATCTGGCGAAGTTTTAGCCTCTTATTGTTTAACCGAACCAGGTTCTGGCTCGGATGCAGCATCCATGAAAACCACAGCCGTGCTTGAGGGCGATGAATATGTCATCAATGGCAGTAAAACTTTTATTTCGGGAGCGGGTTCTACCGATGTGTTGGTATTAATGGCTCGCACAGGTGAGGCTGGTCCCAAAGGAATTTCTTCCTTGTTGGTTCCAGCTAATCTGGATGGCATTATTTACGGTAAAAAAGAAGAAAAAATGGGTTGGAATTCACAACCCACACGCTTAATTACTTTTGAAAATGTGCGCATTCCAAAGGGAAATTTAATCGGTGAAGAAGGTCAAGGTTTTACTTTTGCCATGAAAGGATTGGATGGTGGTCGCATCAATATTGCCTCGTGTTCACTAGGAACGGCACAAGCATCATTAAAACATGCACAAGAATACATGTTGGAACGCAAACAATTTGGCAAACCATTAGCCGCTTTTCAAGCCTTGCAATTTAAAATAGCAGATATGGCAACCGAGCTTATTGCTGCACGTCAAATGGTGCGCTTAGCTGCGTTTAAATTAGATGAAAAAGATGCCAATGCCAGTGCCTATTGTGCCATGGCAAAACGCTTTGCAACGGATATTTGCTTTCAAGTTATTGACGAAGCCCTGCAATTGCATGGCGGTTACGGTTACATCAAAGAGTATCCTATAGAACGACATCTGCGGGATGCCCGTGTGCACCGAATTTTAGAAGGCACGAATGAAATCATGCGTTTAATTATTTCTCGCAAAATTTTGGTCGAAGGTGCTATCGAGGTCATAGTTTAATGTCAGTTTTAGTCCTTTTTGAAATTTTAGACGGTGAATACGGTAATATTGCCACAATCACTTTGAACAAACCCAAAGCTTTAAATGCCATCAATATCGAAATGATTGATGCCATACAAAGCTGTTTGGATAAAGTTGAACAAGACGATAAAATCAAATGTGTGATGATTAGTGGAGCAGGGGGCAAAGCCTTTTGTGCTGGTGGTGATGTGGTGGGTTTATACCATTCCATGCAAGAAACCGTACAAGGTGATGTACCAAAAATTGCAGCAGAATTTTTTACTAAAGAATACAAATTAGACTACCGATTACATACGTTCTCCAAACCCATAATTGGTTGGGGAGATGGCATTGTTATGGGTGGAGGTATCGGTATATTGGGAGCGTGTTCGCATCGAATAGTTACCGAAAAATCCATGCTTGCCATGCCTGAGGTAACAATTGGGTTGTATCCTGATGTGGCAGCCTCATGGTTTTTTAATCGAATGCCAGCTAATATTGGCATGTATTTGGGCATGACAGGTTCTCGTTTGAATGGCAGTGATGCCTTGTTTTGCAAATTGGCTGATTTTTTTGTTTTGAATGAATTCAAAGACGAATTACTGGAGGATTTGCTCGAAATTAACTGGTCAAAAGATGTGCATGGTGATGTGTACAATGCCATATTTGCCCATGCTGATTTTAGCCAAGACGAAGCACCAGTCAGCAATATTCGTGAAAATTACGATGGTATTCAGGAGTTGTTAGCAGGTGGAACATTAAAATCAATAGTTGACAATTTAACCAATGTAGAACCGCAATCACAATGGTTAAGCTTTGGACAAAAAGGTTTCCTAAAAGGTTGTCCGATAACTTATGCCTTAGTATTTGAACAAATAAAACGCTCTAAGCACATGAGTTTAAAGCAAGTATTTAATATGGAATTAATCATGTCAACTCGTTGTGCCATGAACCCTGATTTAGCCGAAGGCATTCGTGCCTTATTAATTGACAAAGACGGTAAGCCTCAATGGAGCGTGCAATCGGTGGGGGAAATAACAGCAGAACAAATTGAACACTACTTTGTTTCACCTTGGGAAAAACACCCTTTGGAAGACAATAAATAAACGAGAATATTATGCATACAGATGTAAGTTTAGGGGAAGATATAGAATTATTACGCGATACCGTGCGTAATTTTGCCAATACCGAAATAGCACCACGTGCCGAACAAATAGACAAAGATAATGAGTTTCCTGCCGATTTGTGGCAAAAAATGGGTGAATTGGGATTGCATGGCATAACAATTCCGCATGAATATGGCGGCTCGGAGATGGGCTATTTAGCACATCTTGTTGTTATGGAAGAAATTTCACGGGCATCTGCATCCGTGGGTTTATCCTATGGCGCGCACTCAAATTTGTGCTTGAATAATTTGTTCAAACACGCCAATGAAGAGCAAAGGCAAAAATACATTGCTAAATTGTGCAACGGTGGATTTGTCGGTGCTCTTGCAATGAGTGAGCCTGGAGCGGGTTCTGATGTGGTTGGTTCGATGTCATGTAAAGCCGAGTTTGATGGCACAAACTGGATAGCCAATGGCAATAAAATGTGGATAACAAATGGTCCTGATGCCGATGTGTTAATTGTTTATATGCGTACCGCTGAAAAGTCAGCTGGTTCTAAATGCATGACTGCTTTTATTGTTGAAAAAGGCATGCAAGGATTTAGCACCGCACAAAAACTCGATAAACTTGGTATGCGTGGTTCTAATACCTGTGAGCTGGTGTTTGAAGATTGTGTCATTCCTCCTGAAAATGTTTTAGGAGAGGTCAATTTAGGTGTGCGAATTTTAATGAGTGGCTTAAACACCGAACGTCTGGTTCTATCAGGTGGGCCAATTGGAATCATGCAAGCAGCCTGTGATATTGCCTTTCCTTATGTTGGAGAAAGAAAGCAATTTGGTAAGGATTTGGGTCAATTTGGTTTAATGCAGGGCAAAATTGGCGAAATGTACACAAAACTCCAAGCCAGTAAGTACTTTGCCTACGGTATTGCTGCCAATTACGATAGAAATATAAATTCACGATTAGATCCAGCCGCGTGTTTAACCTTTTCATCTCGAAATGCAGTCGATGTGGCATTAGAAGCGATTCAAATACTTGGAGGTAATGGTTACATCAATGAATACCCTACAGGACGTTTGCTTCGTGATGCAAAATTATACGATATTGGCGCAGGAACCAATGAAATTCGCTTAATGTTAATTGGACGTGAGCTTTATAAGGAGGCGAAATTTAACTTATTTTAACTATTGGAGACCTTTGCACAACTCGGGGAACGCGTTAAAAAGCTTTATCACCAATAAGGTGGCTATAAGTTTGTTTTATAGTTCTTGTGTATATTGATTAGTTGCACTTAAAAAATTACCTATATCTTGATTAAGAAAATAATAAATCGTTTATTTACATAAAATATATATGCGATTATCGTATAAAACTAAATAGTGTATTATAATGCGCACGCTAAAAAGTGAGCGTTAAATTATGACAAGAAAATTATTGGTTGCAGGAAATTGGAAGTTAAATGGTTCTATTGCCATGACTAATGATTTAATTTCAAAAATTACTAATGGTTTGTCTGACTCAAAAAGATTTGATGTTGCCCTGTTTCCCCCTTTTGTATACCTGCCACAAGCCTCAAAACTTGTAGGGTCAAAAATGGTTTTAGGAGCCCAAACAGTTAGTGAACATGCCAAGGGTGCGTTTACGGGTGAAGTTTCTGCTGCAATGCTCAAAGAAGTGGGTTGCCAAATGGTTTTGGTGGGGCATTCTGAGCGGCGTGAATACTTTAATGAGAGCAATCAAGATATAGCTAAAAAGTTTCAAGCTGCACAAGTTCAAGGTTTAAAACCAGTATTGTGTTGCGGTGAAACCTTAGAGCAGCGAGAGTCTGGTGTTACAGAACAAGTTGTTGCCCAGCAGATTAATGCAGTTATTGATCTTGTTGGTGTTGGTGCTTTTGCTGATGCTGTTATTGCCTACGAGCCAATTTGGGCAATTGGAACAGGGGTAACTGCCAGTAGCGACCAAGCGCAAGAGGTTCATGCATTTATTCGTACTCTTTTATCGTTAAAAAGTGATACAATAGCGACCCTTGTGCCAATCCTATACGGTGGCAGTGTAAAAGGCAGCAATGCCAAAGAATTATTTTCCATGCAAGATATTGATGGTGGTTTAATAGGTGGAGCCTCTTTAACTGCAAATGATTTTCTTGCGATATGTCAACAAGCGGATAAGTTGTCCTAATATTATTTAAAGGATTATCCTAAAAAGTGAGTGTTAAAAAGTATGTCAGTTAATTTATTATTAATCGTTTTCGTGTTAATCGTTGTTGCAATGATTGCCTTTATATTGGTGCAAAAAGGGGCGGGGGCTACAGCAGGATCAGCCTTTGGCTCGGGTGCTTCTTCTACCGTTTTTGGTGCTAAAGGCTCTGGAAACTTCCTTACAAAAACAACCATGATTTTAGCCTTCTTATTTTTTGCAATTAGTTTGTTAATGGCAGTTAATGCCAGCAAGCATTTTACCACAGCAAAAACTGGAGAAGTGGATTTAGGTGTTATTGGAAAGTTGGATACCAGTACATCAGATGTTCCTTCCTTGACACCTGCAGAAGGTGACTCAACTCAACAAGATAGCGATGTACCTGCTGTTGATGCTCAAGAGACTGATGTTCCTGAGGTTGGAGCGGTAAATAATGCTGTAAAAGAACTCACCACTGAAAAAGTCTCTGAAGTTAAAGATGCGGTGGTTCAAAAAGCAACAGATTTAAAAGATGCAGCAATCGAAAAGACTGGAGAGATTAAGCAAGAAGTGATTAAAAAAGCTCAAGAAGCCAAAGATAAAACAGAGGGTTAATTTATTATTTTCCATTATCAATTATTGACCCATATCAAGTATTCAATAATTGCTAATGTTAAAATGCTATAGTTGGCATTTTAGTGTGCAAGCATCCAGTTAAAAGGGTTTGTTAGTGAATGAGTTAAGATTTTATTCACAAAGAAAAAGTTTAAATGTTACTAGTTAAAGTAATCCAAAAAGTGTTTTTCTTATATTGGGAAGAATATTTTTTGAGTTTATCTTGCCTTAGTAATCCTTAAGAACGAGGCGGAAAATTCGAATGTATGAATTATAATTGAGAGTTTTCTTACGATGTAATTAAGGATTAATGAGGTAAAAGAAACCAAAAAAATGCCGACGTGGTGGAACTGGTAGACACGCCATCTTGAGGGGGTGGTGGCTTTCAGCTGTGCCGGTTCGACTCCGGCCGTCGGCACCAGGCATGTTAGATTCTCAAAATACAGCACATCTGTGTGCCGGTTTTGAGAACTAAAGTTTAGCCATTCATGGCAAGCTTGTTAAATTAAAATACAACACTTCCATGTGTTGATTTTAAAACTAAAGTTTAGCCATCCATGGCAAGCTTGTTAAATTAAAATACAACACTTCCGTGTGTTGATTTTAAAACTAAAGTTTAGCCATCCATGGCTAAAATGTTTTTTAAGAATTGGTGTCTGCAGTACTGATTTTAAGAAGAAAAAAGAAAGTAGATTTGTATAGGAGTCTTTGGTTTGCAAAGGTTTTATTCGGTGGATTATTCCACTCAACGTGATTTTAAAGTAAAAGGGGTACTATTATGCTGGCTGAATATTTTCCAGTATTAATGTTTTTAGGTGTTGCTATTGGGCTTGCCTTGGTTTTATTGTCTGTGGGTTTTGTTCTGGGGCCAAGAAATTCAAATGAAGAAAAATCATCCGCTTATGAGTGTGGTTTTGAAGCGTTTGATGATGCACACATGAAATTTGATGTTCGGTTTTATTTGGTCGCAATTCTTTTTATTATATTTGATTTGGAAGTTGCATTCATGTTCCCATGGGCTGTAATTTTAGATAAACTAGGGCCATTTGGATTGGTCTCTATGTTTTTATTCTTATTCATTTTAGTCATAGGATTTGTCTATGAATGGAAAAAAGGAGCACTCGAATGGGAGTAAAACTAAACAGTTCAACTGATTTTTCTAATCTTGAAACAGGTGTCGTTGATGGCATCACTCATCCTTACTCACAACAAGGTTTTGATAACAAAGGATTTTTTACTGCTAGACTTGATGATGTCATTGGTTGGGCACGGACGGGTTCTATGTGGCCAATGACTTTTGGTTTGGCTTGTTGTGCTGTAGAAATGATGCAAGCAGGTGGTGCGCGTTACGATTTGGATCGATTCGGCATTATCTTTAGACCCTCGCCAAGACAATCAGATGTAATGATTGTGGCAGGAACATTAGTCAACAAAATGGCATCCGCTCTTCGCAAAGTCTATGACCAAATGGCTGATCCAAAATACGTGGTTTCCATGGGTTCATGTGCTAACGGTGGTGGTTATTACCATTATTCTTATGCGGTTGTGCGTGGTTGTGACCGTGTTGTGCCTGTCGATGTCTATGTGCCAGGATGCCCTCCTACTGCTGAGGCGTTAATTTACGGCTTGTTGCAGTTACAAAAAAAAATTAAACGAACAAATACAATAGCTAGATAACTCATTATGAATACAACAACGAGTTTAGAAAAAAAGCTGAAAGCCCATTTTGGTGAGTTAATCACCAATATTGTTGTCCAACACGGTGAACTAACGGCAGAAGTCGCACCTGAAAATTGGCAACAGGTGTGTACGCAATTAAGAGACGATGCGCAATTTTCCTTTGAACAACTTATTGATTTATGCGGCATTGATTACCTCACTTTCGGTGAAGGTGAGTGGAATACCGACGATGTTTCCAGCACTGGCTTTAGTCGTGGTATTGGCGTCAAAGGTCCAGGTAGATTTTCATGGGAAGAACGTGAAACCGAACTCATGGAAAAACGCTTTGCAGCAGTCGTACATTTATTGTCAATCAAACACAACAACCGCATTCGACTTAAATGTTATGCTCCTGATACGGGAGTATTAGCCGTTCCATCTTTGGTAAAAGTGTGGGCAGGGGCAGATTGGTTTGAACGTGAAGCCTTTGATTTATTTGGCATAATCTTTATTGGTCACCCTGATTTGCGTCGAATCTTAACTGATTATGGTTTTATCGGTCATCCATTTAGAAAAGATTTCCCTCTTATTGGTAATGTTGAAGTGCGTTATGATGAGGAAAAAGGCCGCGTTGTTTACGAGCCCGTTTCCATTGAACCGCGTGTCACCATTCCAAAAACCATTCGCAAAGATGCCCGTTATGCAGAAAATCAAGAACAACTTGAGGGAGATAGTTAATGTCTGAAATTAAGAACTATACCATTAACTTTGGTCCTCAACACCCCGCAGCTCATGGTGTGTTGCGATTAATTTTGGAGATGGATGGCGAAGTGATTGTGCATGCAGATCCACATGTGGGCTTATTGCACCGTGGCACCGAAAAATTAGCCGAATCCAAGCCATTTAATCATTCAATTGGTTACATGGATAGACTGGATTATGTTTCCATGATGTGTAACGAACACGGTTATGTGCGTTCCATTGAAAAATTATTAAATATTGATGTACCGGTTCGAGCACAGTATATTCGCACCATGTTTGATGAAATTACCCGTATTTTGAACCACTTGATGTGGATTGGTACGCATGGACTGGACCTGGGTGCGATGACTTTGTTTTTGTACGCTTTTCGCGAACGTGAATTATTAATGGATTTGTACGAAGCGGTCTCAGGTGCGCGTATGCACGCAACGTATTATCGCCCAGGCGGTGTTTACCGCGACTTGCCAGATTACATGCCAAAACACGCTGAGTCAAAATGGACAAAGGGCAAGGCTTTAAAAGATATCAATTCATGGCGTGAAGGGACAATGTTGGAATATGTGGAGCATTTCACCAATTATTTCCCAGAAAAAATTGCTGAATACAACACCTTATTAGCCGATAATCGTATTTGGAAACAAAGAACGGTTGGTATCGGTGTGGTTTCACCTGAGCGTGCTTTGCAACTGGGTTTTACAGGTCCCATGCTGCGTGGTTCTGGAATTGAGTGGGATTTACGCAAAAAACAAACTTATGCGGCTTATGATAAGGTGGATTTTGATATTCCAGTTGGCGTTAATGGCGATTGTTACGACCGTTATTTGGTGCGAATGGAAGAAATGGTTCAATCCAATAAAATCATAGCTCAATGCGTTCAATGGTTGAAAGAAAATCCAGGTCCTGTGATGTTGGATGATTACAAAGTCGCACCACCGAGTCGCGAAATGATGAAAAATGACATGGAATCATTGATTCATCATTTCAAACTATTTACCGAGGGGTACATCGTGCCAAAAGGCGAGGCGTATGCCGCAGTAGAAGCTCCTAAAGGAGAATTTGGTGTTTATTTGGTTGCCGATGATTCGAACAAACCGTTCAGAATGAAAGTTCGTGCACCGGGTTTTGCCCACATTTCAGCTATGAATGAAATGGTTAAGGGTTCCATGTTAGCAGATGTTGTATCGGTCATCGGTACAATGGATATCGTATTCGGGGAGATTGATAGATAATGTATCAAGTAAATCCACAAGAAAAAGACAAAACTCTCGCCAATGAGTTGCTCACGGCAGAGACAAAAAAACACATTGATGGGTGGTTAAAAAAATACCCAATTGATCAAAGACGTTCCGCAGTAATAGGTGCATTGCATGTTGCCCAAGAACAAAATGAGGGTTGGTTAAGCAAAGACATCATGACGGCTGTGGCACAATATTTGGAAATTCCACCGATTTGGGTTTATGAAGCAGCGAGTTTTTACAGCATGTTCCATACTCAAAGTTGTGGCAAACACAAGGTCTCCATTTGCACCAATATTTCCTGTATGCTCAATGGAGCCGATAAGGTTGTGGCAGCAGCGGAGAAAAATTTAGGCATAAAACTCGGAGAAACCACCAAAGATGGCAAAATCATGTTGGTTAAGGAAGAAGAATGTGTCGCTGCTTGTGTGGGTGCTCCTGTGATGCTGGTCGATGGTCATTACCACGAAAAACTCAGCGAAGATGAAGTCAATAGATTATTGAATGAATTGCAGGAGAAAGACTAATGGTTGAACAAATTCATGTCAGTTTAAATCCTGCAAAAGACGCGAGCTTACAAAATTATCTGGACAGAGGCGGTTATGTAGCATGGAAAAAAATCATCTCTGAAAAAACCGACCAAGACGAAATCATTAACACTGTTAAAGCCTCAGCCTTGCGAGGACGAGGTGGTGCTGGTTTTCCAACAGGCTTAAAATGGTCGTTTATGCCGAAAAAAGCCCCTGGACAAAAATACGTGCTGTGCAACTCGGATGAATCCGAGCCGGGCACTTGCCACGACCGAGATATTTTACGTTATAACCCTCATGCGGTTATCGAAGGCATGGCAATTGGTGCTTATGCTATGGGTGCAACCGTTGGTTACAATTATTTGCGTGGCGAATTTCACCACGAACCATTTGAAGCTTTTGAACAAGCCTTAAAAGATGCTTATACGGCGGGTTTGTTGGGCAAAAACATCATGGATTCTGGCATTGACTTTGACTGTTATGGTGTCATTGGCGCTGGTGCTTATATTTGTGGCGAAGAAACCGCTTTGATGGAATCGCTTGAAGGTAAAAAAGGTCAACCACGTTTTAAACCGCCATTTCCTGCCAATTTTGGTATTTATGGCAAGCCAACCACCATTAATAATACCGAATCTTTTGCCTCAGTTCCCTTAATAATGACCAAAGGTGCACAATGGTTTTTAGAATTAGGCAAACCCAACAACGGTGGGGTGAAATGTTTTTCAGTTTCGGGTCATGTTAAAAATCCAGGCAATTTTGAAATTCCATTAGGCACACCTTTTAAAGATTTGTTAGAAATGGCAGGCGGAATGCGTCCTGGTCGCACATTGAAGTGCGTTATTCCAGGCGGTTCTTCCATGAAAGTCTTAACCGCCGAAACCATGATGGGCATTACGATGGATTATGATGCTATTGGGCAAGCAGGTTCGGGCTTGGGTTCTGGTGCCGTTATTGTGATGGACGACACCACTTGTATGGTCAAGGTTTGCCAGCGATTATCGCGTTTTTATTACATGGAATCGTGTGGGCAATGCACACCTTGCCGTGAAGGAACTGGTTGGATGTACCGTGTTTTAACCCGAATTTTAGATGGCAAAGCCACGATTGAAGATGTCAAAATGTTACGTACAGCTGCCAATCAAATCGAAGGCCATACCATTTGTGCTTTTGGAGAAGCTGCGGCGTGGCCAGTACAAGGTATTTTGGCAAAATATTGGGATGAATTTGAATATTATGTTGAGCATGGACGTTCGATGGTTGAGGAGGTTGCTTAATGTCTGCTGAGAATAAAATCCCAGATAACATGGTACGCATCGAAATTGATGACAAAGAAATGATTGTGCCACGTGGTTCAATGGTGATTGAAGCCGCTGACAACAACGGCATCAGTATTCCACGATTCTGTTACCACAAAAAATTATCCATCGCAGCCAATTGCCGCATGTGCATGGTCGATGTCGAAAAAGTTCCAAAACCATTGCCCGCTTGTGCTACGCCTGTGATGCCTGATATGAAGGTGTACACTAAATCCAAGCGTGCCATTGATGCCCAACGCAATGTGATGGAGTTTTTGTTGATTAACCATCCGCTGGATTGTCCGATTTGTGACCAAGGCGGTGAGTGCGAATTGCAAGACCAGTCTATGGGTTATGGACGAGGGGTATCTCGTTATGTTGATTCTAAACGAGTTGCCGTTGATGAAAATATTGGCTCTTTAATTTCAACTGACATGACACGTTGCATCACCTGTACACGTTGTGTCAGATTTTTGGATGAAATTACTGGCACCGATGAACTCGGCGGAATAGGGCGAGGCGATAGAACCCAAATTGGCACGGCTGTTGGGCGTTCCATTGATTCGGTTATGTCAGGTAATATCATAGATTTGTGCCCAGTTGGTGCATTAACCAACAAACCGTTCCGTTTTAAAGCACGGGCTTGGGAACTGATGTCGGCACAAGGTGTTTCCATGCACGATGCCATTGGCTCTAACCTTTATTACCACACACGTCATGGCAAAATCTTGCGCACCGTTCCACGCGATAACGAAGCATTAAACGAAGCGTGGATTTCTGACCGAGACCGATACGGTGTTTTGGGTCAAGATGCCGATGATAGAATGACGGTTCCAATGATAAAAGAAAACGGCGAGTGGAAAGAAACCGATTGGGCAACGGCAATGGATTTTGCGGTGCGTAAATTGCAAGCCCATGATGCCAACAATACCGCAGTTTTAGCAGGCAATCAATCAACCAATGAAGAATATTTCTTGTTGCACAAATTATTTAAGGCATTGGGTTGTGATAATATTGATTACCGCTTAGGGCAGGCGGATTTTAGTCAAAACAACCGTTTGCCACGTATGGATTTAAACTTGGATGAAGTCGCAGACAACCAACAAATTGTTTTAATTGGTTCACATGTGGGTCACGAACAGCCTATTTTAGCCCACAGAATACGCCAATCGTGGTTGAAGAACGGTGCAAAAGTTTCAATTTTCAACCCCAAACAATACCATTTTAATTTTGAAACATTCCATCATTTTGTTGGCAATCAAATTGACTGGGTGCAGGGTTTGGGTTCTTTGGCTCATTGTGTTGCTGATTTAAGCAAGCACCAAGTTGATGGTGAATTGGGTGAGTGGATAAATACCCAAAACACCGATGAAAACCTTAATAATTTAGCCAAAGCTTTGCTGGCAAAAGACAATAATGTGCTGTTTGTTATTGGTCAGATTGCCAACAATCACCCGCAAGCGGGCTTGATTAAAGCCTTAGTTGCGTGGTTATCCAGCCAAACAAACGGCAAAGTTTATGAAATGGCAAGTGGTGCCAATGCGGTTGGCGCCGAAATTTGTGGCATGAGTGCACAAAACAATGTGGCTAATATTTTAGCCAGCGATGCCAAGTCATTTTTGATTTACCAAGCAGAAAATGATGATTTTGCCAATGCTTATGGTGCTCAAATCAAGTTAGAAGATGCTGATTCGGTTGTTTTGATGACGAGTTTTGCCGATGACAACATGAAAAAAGTCGCCGATGTGATTTTGCCTATTGGTTTAGCCTCAGAGGTGGCTGGTAGTTATTTTAATAATTTTACACAGATGCAAAAATTTGCTCCTGCGGCAAAATTACCCAATGAAACAAAACCAGGTTGGCGTGTTTTACGGGTGCTAGGTAATATGTTAAATGTCGATGGCTTTAGTTACGATGCCATTGATGAAATAACAGATGAAGTGGCAAAACTTAAAGTTCATGCTGGTCAAATTAATGTCGATGTTAAGGTTGATACGTTAGATGTAACAGATTTCGTCTTGTTTAATGAGATAAGCATTTATGATGTCGATATGTTGACCAGACGTTCGCAGCCTTTGCAAGATACGGTTCATGCCAGTACGGATAATTTAAATATAAATTCAGTTGATGCGAAAAAATTAGGTATTGAAAATGCCATGCAGATAATTGTTAATCAAGAAGTCGACGGCGATACCATCAGCCAATCCCTTTTTGCCAATATTGATGATAATGTGCCAGCAGGTTCTGTCCATGTGCATAAATGTGTGGGGTTACGAACCGATGCCTTAAATGTCACTTTAATTGTGGGAGATAGTGTATGATTTGGGATCAAATATGGATGATTATTTGGACTTTGCTCAAAATTGTAGCCATAGTTTTACCTTTAATCATCGTAGTGGCTTATTTAACTTATGCTGAACGCCGTGTGATTGGTTTTATGCAAGGCAGAATGGGACCTAATCGAGTGGGCTTATTTGGATTTAAACTGTGGGGGTTGGCTCAACCTTTTGCCGATACGGTTAAGTTATTACTAAAAGAAATAATTTTCCCAGCCAATGCCAATAAGTTTTTATTCTTAATGGCTCCCGTGATAACTCTGGCGACTGCCTTTGCGGCTTGGGCAGTTGTGCCTTTTAGCGATGGATTGGTGTTGGCAGATATTAATGCAGGACTTGTTTATATTTTAGCCATGACTTCTTTGGGTGTCTATGGCGTGATTATAGCGGGATGGGCATCGAATTCTAAGTATGCCTTATTGGGTGCTTTACGTTCGGCAGCACAAATTGTTTCCTATGAAATCTCTATGGGTTTTGCTTTAGTAGGTGTGTTAATTGCAGCAGGCTCCTTAAATTTAACTACTATTGTTCATGCACAATCAGGTGGTCTATTGAGCTGGTTCTTTATTCCTCTTTTGCCTCTTTTTGTCATTTATTTTATATCAGGTGTTGCAGAAACTAACCGTGCGCCGTTTGATGTGGCAGAAGGTGAGTCTGAAATTGTCGCAGGATTCCATGTCGAATATTCAGGTGCCGCATTTGCCTTATTTTTCTTAGGTGAATACGCTAACATGATAATGATTTCATCATTAACTACCATCATGTTTATGGGGGGATGGTATTCTCCTTTTACAGGTGAATCGTGGATAGCGCAACCGAGTATCTTGTGGTTCTTTATGAAAACGGGGTTCTTTTTACTTTTATATTTGTGGTTTCGTGCCACATTCCCTCGCTACCGTTACGATCAAATCATGCGATTGGGCTGGAAAATTTTTATTCCAATTACGATTTTTTGGATAATGGTAGTGGCAGTAATTAAAGTTTATAAACCTATGTGGATAGGTGGATAATTGATATGAAAATTTTTAGGTATTTAAAAAGTTTAACTCTTAAAGAACTACTCAAGGGTATGACTGTTACGGGCAAGTATTTCTTTAAACGTAAATTTACCATACGCTATCCTGAGGAAAAAACTCCCAAGTCAGATAGATTTAGAGGTTTGCACGCACTGCGCCGCTATGAAAATGGTGAAGAACGCTGTATAGCTTGTAAGTTGTGCGAAGCAGTTTGCCCTGCCTTGGCTATTAGCATAGATTCAGAAATGCGTGATGATGGTTCCAGACGCACAACTAAATACGAAATTGATTTATTCAAGTGTATTTATTGTGGATTTTGTGAAGAATCGTGTCCAGTTGATTCCATTGTTTTAACCGATATTCACGAGTTTCACTTTGAAGGCAAAGATAAAAATGTTTTGGATAAGGGACAATTATTAGCTATTGGTGATTTGCGCGAAAATGAAATCGCAAATGCCCGAAAAAACGATGCGGAGTACAGATAAATGATTGAATATTTATTATCAGGTGAATTTTACCAAATCATGCTCTTTTATGTTTATTCGGCAATATTGATTGGTGCAGCATTGGCAGTTGTTACCATGCGTAATTCAATCTATTCAGCCCTTTTTTTAATTCTGGCTTTTTTCAGTGCCGCAGCGTTGTGGATGTTGTTGGAAGCAGAATTTTTAGCCTTAACACTTGTTTTAGTGTATGTTGGAGCTGTAATGGTTTTGTTTTTGTTCGTTATCATGATGTTAGATGTAAAAATTAAATCAACATCAGGCATGAGTAAGTATACAAAAGTGGGCTTGCTTGTTGCTTTAGTTATGGGCATTGAAATGATTTTGTTGTTAGGAAATAAATTAGTCGATGTTGTTCCTCAAGATGATTTGGTTAAACATGCCCTTGGGCATAGTAATGTCAAAGAGGTGGCAACTAGTTTGTTTATGAAATATACATTACCATTCGAATTGGCATCAGTAGTTTTGTTAGTGGCAATTGTCGCAGCTATCTTATTAACCTTGAGACGTCGCGATGATTACAAAAGAATCAATCCAGAATCTCAGGTTCACGTTAAAGCCAAGGACCGCATGCGTGTGGTTAAAATGGATGCTGAACGTGGCAACAATATTGGAGGTGAAGAATAATGAGTCTTATTCATTATTTGGTGCTCGCTGGCGTGTTATTCGTCATCAGTATCGCGGGCATTTTTATCAACCGCAGAAACGTTTTGATTTTACTTATGTCAATTGAGTTGATGTTGTTGTCGGTTAATATTAATTTCATTGCATTTTCCAGTTATCTTAATGATGTGCAAGGGCAAGTTTTTGTTTTCTTTATTCTTACGGTTGCAGCAGCAGAGGCTGCGATTGGATTGGCAATATTGATTGTTATTTTCCGTCAGCGTCAATCGCTGGAAGTAGATAACTTAAACGAGTTAAAGGGGTAGATTATGAGCATGAATACCTTATTAATCATTGCCTTATCGCCACTGGTTGGTGCTATAATTGCTGGGTTTTTAGGACGAAAAATTGGTAAAGTTGGCTCACATGTTGTAACCATTGCATCGGTTGCGGTCTCTTGTGGTTTATCCATTGCGTTGTTATTGTCCTTCTTAAATGGTGAAATCACCGCTTTTAACCAAAATGTTTATACCTGGATGGTAACGGGTGATGTGTCACTTAATGTAGGTTTTATGATTGACTCATTAACATTAGTAATGATGAGTGTTGTGACTTTTGTTTCATTAATGGTGCATATTTACACTATTGGTTACATGCAAGAAGACCCTGGTTATCAACGTTTTTTTGCGTATATCTCTTTGTTCACTTTTGCCATGTTGATGTTGGTGATGTCAAACAACTTCTTGCAACTGTTTTTTGGTTGGGAGGCGGTTGGATTAGTTTCTTACCTCTTAATTGGTTTTTGGTTCAAAAAAGAATCTGCTATTTTTGCAAACATGAAAGCATTCCTAGTCAATAGAGTCGGAGATTTTGGGTTTTTACTTGGAATTGCCGCTGTTGCAATGTCGTTTGGTACATTAGATTATGCTGAAGTTTTTGCACAATTACCACAGTTTGCTGATAAAACTATTTCTATTTTTCCGGGTGTTGAGTGGTCATTGATGACTTTTCTTGCCATTTGTTTATTTATTGGTGCGATGGGTAAATCAGCCCAAGCACCTTTGCATGTGTGGTTGCCTGATTCGATGGAAGGACCTACGCCAATATCCGCTTTAATTCATGCCGCCACCATGGTAACGGCGGGTATTTTTATGGTATCACGTATGTCGCCAATTTTTGAAATGTCGGATACGGCTTTGAGTTTTGTCATGTTGGTTGGAGCCTTTACTGCCTTTTTTATGGGGTTAATTGGAATCGTGCAAACCGATATAAAACGTGTCATTGCTTATTCAACTCTGAGTCAATTGGGTTACATGACTGTTGCTTTGGGTGTTTCGGCTTATTCTGCTGCAATTTTTCATCTCATGACCCATGCTTTCTTTAAAGCCTTGTTGTTCTTGGGAGCGGGTTCGGTGATTATTGCCATGCACCACAAACAAGACATGAGTGAAATGGGTGGCTTGAAAAAATACATGCCAATGACCTTTGTTACCATGTGGATAGGAACATTGGCATTAATTGGCATGCCTGGTTTTTCAGGCTTCTTCTCCAAAGATATAATTATTGAAGCCACACATGCTTCAACCCGTTGGGGTTCTAGCTTTGCTTATATTGCTGTGCTACTTGGCGTTTTCATTACTGCTTTGTATAGTTTTAGATTGATTTATCTGACTTTTCACGGCAAAGAGCGTATGGATAACCACACCAAAGATCATTTGAAAGAATCACCTTGGGTTGTGACCTTACCATTAATATTGTTGGCAATCCCTTCGGTTATAATCGGTTGGATAACTATTGAGCCGATGTTGTTTGGTGAGTTTTTAAAAGATGCAATTCATGTCAATCAGGCTAATGATGTTATTAGTCATATTGGAGAAAACGAATTTCATGGTGCAGCAAGTTTTGCCTTACACGGCTTAACACAATTGCCTTTCTTCTTAGCTTTAGCTGGTTTTTCCTTGGCAACTTATGTTTATTTGAAGAAAATTTCGGTAGCTGAAAATGCCAAGAAAACCTTTAGACCTATTTATAACATTTTACAAAACAAATACGGGTTTGACGATTTTAACCAAAAGTATATTGCTGGTGGCTTGGTAGCATTGGGCAATATGTTGTGGAAATGGTCGGATTCAAAATTGATTGATGGTTTAATTGTTAATGGATCAGCTAAAGTGGTTAATGCTTTTTCTAAAGCCATACGTCCATTGCAATCGGGTTACATTTACCATTATGCCTTTGTTATTGCCGCAGCAGTTATATTCTTTATAGGAAGATACGTATTATGAGCAGTTTATCTTTACTTAGCCTATTAATTTGGTTGCCCATTTTGGCAGCCTTTGGGATTTTGGCTTTAGGCCCTCAACGTGCTGCCATGGCAAGACTGTTTGCCTTAGCCTCATCACTTATATCTTTGTTATTAAGTATTCCTTTATGGATTAATTTTGATAAGTCCACGGCGGCTATGCAGTTTGTGGAAAAATTTACGTGGATTCCGACGCTTAATATTAATTACCACTTAGGCATTGATGGTATCGCCATGCCCTTAATTGTATTAACAACCTTTATTACAGTATTAACCATATTATCGGCATGGAAAGTGATACAAAAAAATGTGCATCAGTTCATGGCAGCATTTTTGATGCTAGAATCGATGATGATAGGTGTTTTTTGTGCGCAAGATGCAATGTTATTTTACATCTTCTTTGAAGCGATGTTAATCCCGATGTTCTTAATCATCGGTGTTTGGGGCGGTCCAAATCGTGTCTATGCCACTATTAAATTTTTCATCTACACCTTCTTTGGTTCGGTGTT
>JALSIL010000136.1 GCA_026990095.1 Lysobacterales bacterium | reverse complement strand
GAACTACCAAGAACTCATCACCGACTTAGTATTATTTCAATCACAACATTTAGACTTACCTACGCTACTAAAATCCAAAATTCAATTACAAATTGGTAAGGCATATATAAAACTGGGCAATCATGACAAAGCTTTAAAGGCATTTAAAACAGCAACAATTGACGTTGACGAACAACTCAACCCCTTAATCTATGCCCAGAGTTATTATGGCCAAGGCGGTGTTATGATAACCCAAAAAGTGAGCAAAACCGTAGAAGAATTATTCCAAAAAGGCTTCCAATATGCGCAATCTGCCCACAATTTAAAACTCCAAATACTGTCCTTAAGCAAACTTACACACATTTATTTTAATAACTACCAGTGGGATAAGGCCATATCAACTATAGAAAAAACCATTGAATTAGCTGAACTTGCCAATGACGAAGAAAGCCATATAGATGGTTTAAGCAGTTTGGTTGAAGTCTATAATCAACGCGGCTATTTTTCCCAAGCATTTGAAATAAATAAAAAAATCAAGCAACTGGCAGAAAAACACCATTCCGATAAAGCACAACTTATCTATCTTTTTCATGATGCGATTGCTGCCATGAATCGTTTTGACTGGCTACGTGCCAAACAACGCATAGAAGAACATTACCAACTCTCCTTGAAAACACAGAATTATGCTTATTTATTAAACAATGCCTTTTTAACACTCGAAATACGTTTGCTTACTCACGAACTCGATGATTTTATTGACATCTGGAATCAACGGGTTGCCTTTATTAAAGAAAATGGTTTTGAACGCATTCAAGTTTATATGGATTATTACCTGGCTCGCTACGCAAAACAAAAAAAACACAACAAAAAAGCTCAAGATTTACTGCAAAATATTATTCAACATGCCACTGAAAACCAAGACATAAAAATGATTGTTGATGCAAGCAATCAAATGGCTGAGATTTTCTTATCAACGGATGCCAAAAAATCCCTATCCATCCTTAACTCCTTAGAAAAACTAAACCCTCACCCCAACCCCTACCTTGAACTCAAAGCCAAAGCTTTATCAAAATTAGGCAAAAACATGCAAGCATTAACCCTACTTAACCAAGCAAAAATAGCCTACAATGAATCTTGGACCGCAGAGAATCAATTATTTATGGACAAGCTAATAAAAATAAAATAAAATAAAAAAAAACCAAACACTTTACCCTTAGTGATTGGTAAGAGGGATTTATTTTACCCTTATCCTGTGTTTAATGAGTGGATAATAAACCAAGACTTTTGGTTCATTTATTTTAATAACCTTGAAATTCTCAATGCTTTATTTTGGCAAATACTTCAATGGATTGACTGGCTGCCCATTTCTTCTAATTTCAAAATGAAGCAAGCCTTGACCGTCGGTTCCTTTACCTGATTTTGCTATGATTTGTCCTTGTTTGACAGCCACTCCTTCTTTAACTAAGCGACTGGAATTGTGTCCATAGGCACTTAATAAATTATTACTGTGTTTAATTATAATTAACTCTCCATAACCACGTAAGCCATCGCCGCTGTAAACCACGGTTCCATTTTGGCTGGCTAAAACTGGAGTGTTGGGTTTTGCTGCAATGTCTATGCCCTTGCGAGCAATATCGGATGCCAAGAAAGTGCTTAATATTCGACCTTTTAATGGCCATTGCCATTGACTATTGGATTTTGCCACTGGTTGAATTACCGTAGTTTTGTTGCTTTTCTTAACGGAAATTGGTGGTTTTTTCTTTGCCTTAATCAGGGGGTTTGGTGGTGACTCTTTAACCACCGTCGGTTTGGATAATGGTTTTGTAACTGTAATGGGTTTGAAGCTTGGCTGCTGAGGCTTTACTGCATGAGTTGATGCTCTTGAACTGTTATTCAGCTGTGATTTATTGGCTTGTAATCGAAGCTTCTGACCTGGGTAAATGTTGTATGGTGGTTTAATTCCATTTATTTTTGCCAAAAATTTATAGTCAATACTTCGGCTAAATCCAATTGAGTATAAGGTGTCCCCTTTTTTAACCGTCGTGTATTTCGGTTTGAATTTTTTCTGTTTTGACATCGGTTGGGAAGAGTTTATGACTCTTACCTGGTTCACGTCTTTTACAGGGGCTGGATAATGTTTTGCACAAGAACTTAAAAGCATCATGACAACAATCAGATTTATAACTTTTAAGAATTGCATAGCACTTACCTCACTACTCCTTGTAAAAAAGGAACAAAAAATACAGCTTCTAGTTTTTCTTCCAGATAACCTTTGTTTGTTTTGGTAATTTTCATCAAACTTTGCGATTGACTATTGCCAAGTGGCAGTAACATTACACCGCCTAATTTTAATTGTTTAAGCAGTTCCTCGGGGACATTCTCTGGTGCTGCTGTTGCAATAATTAAATCATAAGGAGCCTCATTGTTCCACCCCTGAAATCCATCGCCTGTTTTGGTGCGAACATTCATGTAACCTAATTTAATAAACCGCCGCCGTGCGATACGGGTTAAATCATCTATGCGTTCAACACTAAAGACCTGTTCGACCAATTGCCCCAAAACAGCGGCTTGATAACCCGATCCTGTACCGATTTCTAATACTTTTTGGGGTTCACATTCCATTACAACTTCGGTCATTCGTGCAACGACCCAAGGCTGAGAGATGTATTGACCATGCTTTATTGGTAAGGCCGTATCTTCATAAGCTCGGTGTGCCATGGCTTCGTCCATAAATAAATGCCGTGGAACACGAGACATCGCTGCTAACACACGTTGATCTTTTATGCCTTGATTTTGTAAGCGCTCAATCATGCGATTTCTCGTGCGTTGAGAAGTCATACCAATACCAACTGCTGATTTCATTAGATTGTTTGGCTCCAACTTTTGATGCTTTCTAATACACTGTGCTTGGTCATATCTACTTGCATGGGGGTGATAGAAACATAGCCATTTTTAATGGCATGAAAGTCGGTTCCTTCTCCAGCATCCGCCTCAGGACCTGCTGGACCTATCCAATATATTTTCCTGCCGCGCGGATCGAGTTCTTGGACTGTATTTTCTGCCTTATGGCGATTACCAAAACGTGTCACTTTGATGCCTTTTACTTCATCAATCGGTAAATTTGGAATATTAACATTAAGTATGGATTCTTTTTCTAACGGTTTTATCTGAAGATTTTGAATAATTTTATTAACAAAATATTTCGCCGTTTCAAAATGCCTTATTTGATCACTTTTATGGGAGGTTGCCAATGAAAATGCGATTGCGGAAAAACCTAAAAATCGCCCTTCAATTGCAGCTGCCACTGTTCCAGAATAGAGTATATCATCCCCAAGGTTCGCCGCATTATTAATTCCTGATACCACCATATCTGGCACACTATCCATTAATCCAGTTAGTGCCATATGCACACAATCCGTTGGTGTTCCATCAACGGAAAACTTGTTATTAGCCACTTTATGAATACGCACAGGTCTATCCAATGTTAGGGAATTACTCGCTCCAGAACGATCACCACTGGGTGCGTAAACGGTAATATTACCAAGCTTCTCTAGCACTTGTGTTAAGGCTTTGATACCTGTGGCATTGATACCATCATCATTACTAACTAAAAAATGCATGCGGATATTTTAGACTCTCTTTTTAAAAAAATTTATTATATGCCACAGCCCACTAGTTTTAAATTATTATTTCACGCAATTGGCATTTGGGGTTAATAAAGTGTAGGCAATTCATTTGAATCCGATGATTGCTTTTGGGTTATTTTTTTCAAACCGCTTCCCTTAACTTGTTTATTCCACAAAGCTTTATCAAATTTTAACTCTTTTGCATTTGTGTACAATTGCGATTGCAAGTCATCAATTAATTTTTGCATGGTCGGATTAACGTGTGATTTAAGTTGTGCTAAATTGGTTACTTTAGCTTCTTTATACTGTTGATTCCACCAATCAATTAACACCGTTTGCAACTCTTTAGGGTTGCGATTTTCAATGGCGTATAATATTTGATTCTTGCTTATCTTTACAGGCTTTTGGCTTACTTTACTTGGCGTTTTTTGCTTTTTAGTATTCATCCAATATAATACCGTTAACACCCAAAGCAAGGCAAAAAATGCCGTTGCAATTTTCCACAATGAATCTTCTTGTTTAACTATTTTAACCTCAGTAGTCGCAATGTCTTCGGCTTTAACGCTTACCTGACTTGGCTTTTCTTTGTTTTTGAAAATGTTCTGGATTGCAGGCTTTT
>JALSIL010000135.1 GCA_026990095.1 Lysobacterales bacterium | reverse complement strand
TTTTAACGAAAAGTTCATGCATTAAACTGCCTTTAAAATCATTCCATAGTTTCGGATCAGTAGCTGAAATATCGGCAATTGTTAATAAATACAAGGCTCTTAAATTTAATAATGAGCCAACAAAATTAGCAAATTCTGTAATAACCTCAGGGTCACTTAGGTCTTTTTTTTGTGCAGTTTCACTCATAACCAAATGTTCTCGTACCAACCAAACAATCAGCTGAGAATCATCACCCGTAATAGTGAAATGATTGCAAAAGTCCTGCGCATCAACCGCACCCAACTCGGCGTGGTGTCCTTCACGCCCTTTAGCGATATCATGAAATAAGGCAGCAATATAGACTAAATAAGGTTTTGGAATATTAGCAAAAATTTGTTGAGCCCTTTTTACTTTGGTTTTACCATGACGTAACAGACACAAATTACGTACGGTAAATAAACTGTGCTGATCCACCGTATAAATATGAAACAAATCAAATTGCATGCGACCCACAATTCGACCAAATACGGGTAAATAACGCGCTAAAATACCCAGTCTATTCATCTGGTTTAATACTGAAGCAACTTTATTGTCTTGCTGTAAAATACTTAAAAATTGTATTTTCACCTGTTCATTATTTCTAAAGTCATCTGATATTTGGTCAATATTATGACGCATAGCTCTAACAGTATTGGCTCTTACGCCTTGAATTTCCGGGTGTTTTTGAATCAGCAAAAATAATTCAAACCAAACCGTTGGTTCATGTGCAAATAAACTCTCGTCTGTAATTTCTAAAAAATCATTTACAATGTGAAAACGAGGGTTTAGTGCAATAACTGCATTTTTGTGTTTTTCCTTTAAAATCTTTTCATCAAATAATTGCAGTAAACGTGAATTTAAACGCTCTAAGCGCATGGCATTTCGGTAGAAAATTTGCATAAATTGTTCAACTGCAGGATTTTTTATGCCTTCATCATGGAAACCAAAGATTTTTGCTAATTTTAATTGGTAAACAAAAAGCACGCGTTCTTCTTTATGACCCGCAATAATGTGCAAAGCAAAACGAACCTTCCATAAAAAATCTTGACCATTTTTGAGACGAATGTATTCGTATTCTGTTAAAAAGTCATTATCAACTAATTCATGCAAGGAATTTGTCTGAAAAAATCGTTGCACAACCCACGACACCATCTGAATATCTCGCAAACCACCAGGGCCTTCTTTAATATTAGGCTCAACATTGTATGTGGTGTCGGAATATTTCTTGTGGCGGTATTTTTGTTCATTCCACTTGGCAATAAAAAAATCTTTCCCTTTCCAAATGTTTTTGGCACCGACCAGTTTTTGCATTTTGGCAAAACTAGCATAATGACCCAAAATAAAACGGGCTTCCATTAAGTTAGTGGCAATAGTGACATCCTCTTTGGCTTGTTCAAAGCACTCTTTTGCTGTGCGCACACTCGAGCCTATATCCAGTCCAATATCCCATAAGCTTTGGATAAACTGACTGATTTGTTCGTCATCCTGTTTGGATTGCCTGACTTTTAAAACTAAAATATCCACATCAGAATAGGGGTGCAAATCCCCTCGACCAAATCCGCCCACAGCAATTAAAGACAATTTTTCATTGGTAATAAATCTCTGCCATAGTTGAATCAATACCTGTTCAACATACCAGCCCCGAGCTCGCACCAAGGAAGAAACCTCTAAGTGAGCGAGAAAATCTTCGGCTTGCTTGTCATCGGCTTTTTTAAGCAGAGATTTATAAAAAGGAATAAATTGTTTTGGTGCTTTTTGTAACTCAAGCACATCCATGTAATTTTCAGCGTGTAATGGAGGGGCAAGTCTAGGCATTGTTCAGCTAGTAATCAAATTTATAGTTATCTGTGACGGTCAATACCTCAACACCCGTATTGGTAACAACCATGGTATGCTCCCACTGGGCGGACAAGCTTTTGTCCTTAGTAATAACCGTCCATTCATCCGCAAGCAGCTTGCAATGCCTTTTGCCAACATTAATCATCGGTTCAATGGTAAAAGTCATGCCTTTTTGTAAAACCAAACCAGTGCCTTTTTTACCGTAGTGTAAAATTTGCGGTGCTTCGTGAAATTTTTTGCCAATCCCGTGTCCGCAGTATTCACGAACTACTGAAAAACGATTGGCGTGTGCATGTTGAGCAATGGCAAAACCAATATCGCCAAGCTGAACACCTGGTTTAACCATACGAATCCCAATTTCCATACACTCTTTGGTGACATCAATGAGTTTCTGAGCACGACCGCTAATTTTACCCACCTTATACATGCGAGAAGTGTCGCCATGCCAGCCATCTTTAATGACCGTCACATCAATGTTGACAATGTCGCCATTTTTAAGTTTTTTCTCACTGGGAATGCCGTGGCAAATGACATGATTAACCGAAGTGCAAATGGATTTTGGGTAACCATTGGGGTATTGTTTAGTTTTATGGCCATAGTTGATAGTGGCAGGGATAGTGTCTTGCACATTAACCATATAATCGTGGCATATTTTATCAATTTCATTAGTGGTCACACCAGCAACGACATATTCACCAATCATATCCAATACCTCGGCTGCCAAACGACCAGCGACCCTCATTTTTTCAATATCTTGTTCTGTTTTAATAACGACTTGCACGGTAACTGTCTTCAAAATTTTCTAAAGTCACCTATTGTATAGGGAATTTGTTCCTAATGCTTATTTTTTTATTTAAAATGCCACAATCTGAACAGACAGAAATACTGTATGATTGAACTTACTGAGTTGCTAAAACTTTTAAACCAAAACTACCTTAATCAATTCGATACCAAAATAATTGGTGGATTTGATGAGCCTTTTTATAAAGTCCACACGGAGCAGCAGCCCGCACAGATACAGTTTTCACACGACTACATACGCAGTGCTTTACATGAACTGGCACATTGGTGTGTAGCTGGTTTTGAACGCAGGAAATTAGATGACTATGGATACTGGTATGCTGCTGATGGACGCAACCAACAACAACAAAATGAATTTTTCAAAGTGGAAATTAAACCCCAAACTATTGAATGGGCTTTTTCAATTGTACTCGGCATCCACTTTGAAGCCAGTGTTGATAATCTTGGTGTGCAAGTCCAAGGTATTGATGAATTTAACGACAAGCTAAAAAAGCAACTTTGCGAATACACCAAAAAAGGCTTTCCCAAACGAACCCACGAAATATTGACACTTTTCTCAAATTATCTAAGAATAGAGGATTTTATGGAGGAGATAAAAAAACGGGCCTTGGTTTAATTAATTATTAACCCCGCGGCAAATAAGTGTGGCTCACTGGTTTTGGATTTTCAGATAATTTTCATACTTAGGGATTGATTTATTTATACCTTGACCTAATATACACATTCTTCTCTTTTGTAAAATCTACTTATGACGACAGCGTTAAAAGTCTCTAACTTAAAAAAAACCTATAAAAATGGAACTGTTGCACTCAAAGGACTAGATTTAGAAGTCCAGGCAGGAGAAATATTTGCCTTGCTAGGACCCAATGGAGCGGGTAAATCCACTTTAATTGGTGTTATTTCATCCCTTGTGAATGCGACCTCTGGTGAAGTTGAAGTTTTTGGTGACAACCTAAACCAAGACCGCAATAAAGTTAAATCACATATTGGTTTAGTGCCGCAAGAGTTTAATTTTAACATGTTTGAAAAGCCGATGGATATTTTGGTTAATCAAGCGGGATATTACGGCGTACCACGAAAAATCGCCTTGCAACGTGCCGAAAAGTACCTTAAACAATTGCAATTATGGGATAAAAGAAATGGCATGTCGCGCATGCTTTCTGGTGGCATGAAGCGACGATTGATGATTGCCCGTGCCATGATGAATGAACCTAAATTGTTGATACTGGATGAGCCAACAGCGGGAGTTGATATTGAAATAAGGCGTTCCATGTGGGAATTTGTTGAACAAATTGCCAAAGATGGCACAACCATTATTTTGACTACGCATTATTTGGAAGAAGCCGAACAACTGTGTAAAAATATTGCTATCATTAACCACGGTGAAATCATTCAAAACACCACGATTAAGCAATTACTAACAACTTTAGATATTGAGACTTTTATATTTGACTTGGATAAAAAACCAACGGATGAATTTTTATCCCAACTTAATGCCAAAATTACTGACGATTATTCCATCCAGTTAGACGTTAAAAAATCTGAAGCATTGAATGATGTTTTTAAAAAAATTGATGCC
>JALSIL010000134.1 GCA_026990095.1 Lysobacterales bacterium | reverse complement strand
TAATTCCACAATCATCTGTTAAAAACCAAGAAGGACCGCCACTATCAGAGCATATAACAGGTAAACCGTAAGACAATGCTTCAGGTACCACGTTGCCACCTGAGTCAGCTAAGCTCGGAAAAAGTAAAACATCGTAGTTTCCATACATTTGAAATAGTTTATTTTGTGGAACTCTGTCGATAAACTCAATATAACTCTCCGCACCAACTTTAGCGACCAAATCAAACAAAAAAGTTTTCATTGAACCTGAGCCAATGATAGTTAACCTGCCTTTACCACCACTTTCTATAAATAATTTCATAGCAAGTATTGCAAAGTGCACTCCCTTTAAGCCAGTAAGCCTGCCAACAGTCAATATATGTAAAAACCCACTATGGGGTTTCAAATTTTCTACTTGTATTTTGCTTGGAAACACTCCTATTTCCTGCTGTAAAACAGCTCTTCTTGCCACTAGACAGCTCGGCAAACAGTTCAAAGTTTCAACTGTTCTAACCATAACAAGATCCGCCCGTGAAACCGTCTTGTATAGAGAGGGGTTATACTTTGCACACAAGTTCATAAAGTCTTTTAATAAAAGTCTCATTCGCTCTTTAATGGGCAAACTTTTTCTTAACCTAATAGGCACGGACTCTCCACCACCCAGTGGCCCAAAAACAAATGGAACACCGATCTTCCAGTATTTGACGGGATGCCTATAGTTTCCCCATGAAATATGCCAAATAAAATCAAACTCAATCCCATCATTCAGTTTTTCAGCTTCTTTCCAAGAAGCATTCAACCAGAGCTGATAAAAAACCTGAGGACCCAGCCAAAACTTATCTATATGTATACCCTGTAAATAACTAGGTCTAAAGTAGATAATTTTTCCTCTAAAATCACCCTCTCCTCCATATTTTGTAATAAGATCCATTCTATGTTTATCTATATCGGTCAAAACCCAAACATCATGATTTTTTGATAGTACAACTGCCGTGTTCCAAGCTCCGCCTGCCTCACTTCCTGTATTCGGCGCACAAGAAAAGGCCGAAAGTAATATTTTCATACTAAAACACCCACATTTTTAATTAAAGCACCATGTATTTTAATTCACTAACTTAAACCTTTGCACAAGAGGATACACTGAGAAAAAAGAGAGTAAATCTAGCGGAAATGCTTAGATATTCGCAAGATGTTGCTCCCGTTGGAAGTGCCCTTAGGGTGCAACAAAAACCAGGCATATTTTAGCCTTTTTTATCCATGCATCCTCCTGTGCAAAAGTCTCTAAACCATACTAGGCATAAAAAGCGTAATCATTCCATTACAACAGAATAGCAGCTATATCATCATCTCTTCCAAAACCCCAAATCTCTTCCAAGCATCTCTTCCAAACACTCAATATCTTCCTTAAAAAACCGAGCATAAACGTATGCTTTTTCTTTTTGACTTAATTTATTCACTGCCTTTGTTTTAAGGAGTTCTTTTATCACTTTACTTAAGGACTGTTTTACCTTTTTAGGTAATACCTTTCCAACCATAGTTCTCACAACATTTTCACTGTAAAACATTCTAGAAACAATTGGAGCCTTAGAACGAGTAGCAACATTACTCTTAACATTTAAACAGATATTATTCGCATTATAATCAACACCGATAAACTGAAAAATCTGACTATAAAAACTATTTTTATCAGCAACTAGGTCTTCAAAAAAGAACACTTTTATATTATCTTTTTTAAAAAAACGATAATATTGACTTATCTGCCTGTAATAAAGCCCCCTTGAAACATAGCTAAAATTAGCCCTATTTCCGAACAAAAAAGATTCAGATTTATCGTCCTTAAGCCTGATTTTTTCCGCATCTAAAGCATCAAAAAATGACAATCGTTCCAGCCCCCTAGATAAAGACATTTGATAATGAGAGAATGCCCTATCAACAGGGTCTCTTAATAAAACTATTATCTTTAACTCACCTCCAAAGTTTTCATATAACCTTTGAGGAACAACCTCACTATTTAATAAGTCTGGATCAATCTCTCCCTGTATCTGTAAGTCACCACAGTCAGAAAAATAGTTTTCATAATAAAAGCTTATTCCCCTTTCATACAATTCGTCTGATAGAAAGAACTTTGTCTCCTTAATTTCAGGCAAAAACACATCAGGGTGTTGCTGTAAAACTTCATGTAGTGTTGTAGTACCTGACTTCTGAGCTCCAACACAAATAAAATTTAAACGTCTCTCTTTCATTCTGTAATATTCTCCAGCTAACTTTTTCTCTTGAATGCTTCTGCACAAAGATCTAAATAGAAATAATGACCCTCATTTATTTTCTAAATGGGATATAAAAAGCAAGAAAACCCATTTTTTTATATATATAAATGATAGCAATTAAATTCCAAGAAGCCACACTAACAGCTGTCGCAATAGCCGCTCCATTTATTCCAAAAACAGGGATCAATAAATAATTTAAAAAAAAGTTTAAAATCAAAACAATAAACATTATGTTACGAAAAACCTTCTGGCTATCGGTCATATTTAAAATATGACCAACAGGACCACATACCGAGTTAATGAATTGACCTATCGCTAAAATGATCAAGACAAAACTTGCACTCACAAACTCTTGACCAAAATGAAGTAAGATAAAATCAGGAAAAAATATAAGTACAACCAAGATGGGGCCTGAAAACCAGCAAGTCAATTTACTTGCATAATTTACAATTACCTTCAAACCTGAAGTATTTCCATGTATGTATTCATACGATATTTTAGGGGCTACGATACTGTTTACCGCAACTAAAGCAATTGAAGCTATAACCGCCAGCTTAGCCGCTACCGAATAAACTCCTACACTCTCTTTATCAATAAAAGCGCCAAGCATCAATATATCCATCCAGCTCATTAATAACGTCAGTGAACCACTTATCATTAAAGGAAAAGAATCCTTTAAAATAGTACTTTTTTGTACTTTCACTCCTGAGTTATACAGTGATGGATTAAAAATTGATAACCAAATAAGAGTCGCAATTACTGCCACAATAATAACTGACAAAAAATAAACATCAATAAAATCATAATCTGTAACTTTATAAGAGAAGCCAATATATAAAAAAATAATACTAAAGAAAGTTATTAAATTATTATTTATTATGAAATATAAGGAAATTTTTTTACAACCCCTTAAGCTTTCAGCATGAAACTGCAATACAGCTAAAGGAAATATAATAAATGATGCATAAAAAAAAGGCCTTATTAAGGACTCATCGTGAAAAACATATAAAGCACTATAACTTGATAAAAAAACAAATATACCTACTACAACCATGGAGGCCAGCAGTAATATCTCTATAGAGGTTAAATAAATCCCTTTAACTTTTGAAAAACCTGATTGATTGAAATATCGTGAAACTTGTTTCATAATATTAATGTCTAAGCCCATTTTTGCAAAAAGCACACCTATAGACAGATAAGTAAAAGTAAGTACATACAGGCCAACACCCTCAGCACCATAATTTTTGGCTATCAAAAAAATAAACAAATAGCCAAGTCCAAGCCCCGTTACTTTAAAACAAAGCCCAAAAAATGAACCTTTTAAAATCTCTAATAAGTGAGCATTGTTAACTATAGACCTCCACTTATTTATAAATAGCTTAGACATAACAAACGACATTCATTTAAGCCTTATTACCAAGTCTACACCGCTGATAACTACCATCCTGAACATGCTGGCACCATTCCTGATTCTCCAAATACCACAGCACCGTTTTCTGAATCCCTGTCTCAAACGTCTCCTGCGGTCTCCAGTCCAGTTCTTGTTGCATCTTACTGGCATCAATCGCATAGCGCATGTCGTGCCCTGGACGATCGGCTACAAAGGTGATTTGCTCTTTATATGGACGGCTTTTGGGGCGTAGTTTGTCTAAAATTTCACAGATGGTTTCGACCACTTCGATGTTCTGTTTTTCATTATGCCCTCCAATATTGTAGGTCTCGCCGACTTTGCCTTCGGTTGCGACTTTAATGAGGGCGCGGGCATGGTCTTCTACATAGAGCCAGTCTCTGATTTGATTGCCTTTGCCATAGATTGGTAATTCTTTGCCATCTAAGGCATTCAGAATAACTAATGGAATAAGCTTTTCTGGAAAATGATAGGGGCCGTAGTTGTTGGAGCAGTTGGTGATGACAATGGGTAGACCGTAGGTTTTGTACCATGCTCTGACTAGATGGTCGCTGCCTGCTTTTGAGGCGGAGTAAGGTGAGCTGGGTGCG
>JALSIL010000133.1 GCA_026990095.1 Lysobacterales bacterium | reverse complement strand
CGATGAAAAAGAATACCAACCCAAAACCAAAATTGGAGCAGATTTGAGGAGAGGAAGAAAATTTGTTTTCAATAGGCTTTTGGATTATGTTTTTTTGTTTTTTAAGAAGATATTCAAAGGCATTGGCTGGTTTTTCCACAAAGTTTTTTGGTTGCCATCAAAAGCAGTTCAGTTGATGTTTGCAGCGATTGCAAAAGCTTACCAAAAACTTTTGCCTTGGGCGTTACGCTTTCGATTGCTTGTGTTGGCAGCAACGATTGCTGTTTTTGTTATCACTTTAGGCATTATTCCAAAATTGGGCATGAATTTGATTCCAGATTTAGATGCCAGTACTGTGCGGGTTAATTTTAAATTGGCAGAAGGTGAAGTCATTGAAAAAACCGACAGCGTTATCCAAAAAATCAGCAAGGAATTAACGGCTCTGGATAGCATTGAGTTTGTTTACGGCATTGGTGGACAAGGTGCAAAATTAGATGTGTCGGCATTATCCGCAGGAGAAAATGCGGGTCAATTATTAATACGAACCGCTAAAGGCTTTGAAAAATCACAAGTCGAGTCCGATGTTTTGTCGGTTTTGGATAAACAACCAGGTCTGAGTAGCGAATTGCAAGCGGGTGAATATTTTGAATTGAGCAACCCCATAGAAATTGAACTATCGGGGTTTGATATTGATGTGCTCAAAAAAGAAGCCCGAAAAATTCGCGATGCTGTTAGTGCTAGCCCCTATTTGGTCAATGTCGATGACGGTTTGTCCGCAGGCAACCCTGAAGTGCAAATCTATTTTGACCAAGAACGCATTGCTCAACTCGGTTTAACTAACCGTCAAGTGGCAGATGTGGTGGTCAACAAGGTTTTGGGTAAATCCGAGACCACTGTGCATTGGCAAGATCAAAAGATTGGTATACTGATTCGTAACCCTCTGCAACAACGCAATTCAATCCAAAGCGTCGCTAATTTACTCGTCAATCCCCAATCGCCCAATCCCGTTACTTTAGGGGATGTGGCTGAAATAAAGATAGCCCAAGGTCCAGGTCAAATACTGCGTCGAGACCAAGATAGGGTCGTAGTAATTACAGCAGATATTGCTGGCATTGATTTGTCATCTGCTGTTACAATCGTGCAAGATATTGTTGCAAACAGTCAATTAAGCCCGTTGGTGCATTATAAAGTCACGGGTCAAAACAAGGATTTACAAGAGTCCAATAACTCCATGATTTTTGCCCTTGTTTTGGCAATTTTCTTGGTTTATATGGTGTTGGCATCGCAGTTTGAATCATTTATTCACCCTTTTGTTATTCTGTTTTCGATTCCACTTGCCATGATTGGTGCAGTTTGGGCATTGTATTTAACGGGCACACAAATATCGGTGGTGGTGTTTATTGGTTTAATCATGTTGGCAGGTATTGTGGTGAATAATGCCATCGTTTTGATAGACAGAATAAAACAACTTCAAGCCCAAGGCATTGCCTTAACGGATGCCATTATTCGAGCAGGTAATGCCCGATTGCGTCCGATTATTATGACAACCATGACAACAGTATTGGGCTTATTGCCTATGGTAGTCACATTGTTTGGTGACCAAAGTGCGGGCGCTGAAATTCGGGCTCCCATGGCAATAACGGTTATGGGCGGTTTAATTGTTTCAACCTTTTTAACCTTGGTGGTTGTGCCGATTATCTACTCTTTAGTAACCAAAGATAAAGTGCCGCTTAAATTGCGTGAATCCAATGAGTAAAAAGAAAAACAAAGCCAGTGGCTTTAGTGCCATAGCCGTTTTTTCATTAAAGCGTCCAATTACAATTATCATGATTTTTTTAAGTTTGGTTGTTGTGGGCGTGATTTCATCGCGTTTACTGTTATTGGAAAAGTGGCCTGAAATAAAATTTGCCTACGTCAATGTTAATGTTGCCTATCCATCTTCCACACCTTATGAAGTCGAACAAAGCATTACCCGTCCACTGGAAGAAGCCTTTGCCACAATTGGTGATATTGAAGCCATTAATTCTCAGTCAACAACAAATGGTGCTAATATTGGCATTCAATTTAAATCGGATGTCGATGTCAATGAAAAAACCATGCTGGTTAAGGAACAGGTTGATTTGGTCAAGTCGCAATTGCCTGATGATGTCAGGCGAATTGTCGTTCAAAAAGCCGAAATGGGTAATGATGCCATTATGCAAATTAGGATTACGGGTGATTTGGATTTAGAAAATGCCTATGATTTGCTCAATCGTTATTTGGTGCGTCCTGTGGAGCGTGTACCTGGAGTGGCACGAGTGGACTTTCAAGGGATTGAGCCCAAAGAATTGCAAATTATTATTGATAACGATGCCTTGAAAAAATACGGCATTGGTTTTGCAGAATTAACCCAAAAGTTACGCGATGTTAATTTCACCATTGCCTCAGGAACTTTTAAAACGGGTTCGGATAAAAATGCTCAACAAATCAGAATTGTCCCCAAAGGGCAAATAACCGATATTGAAAAAATTAAAAATGTGGTGGTCAATCAATTGGGTATCCGCTTATCGGATGTTGCTTCGGTTAAAATAGTCAGTGGGCATCGAAATTATGCACGCCATTTAGATAGGAAATATTCGGTTGGATTGGAAATATTTAAAGAATCCACTGCCAACATGGTCGATGTCGCAGAACGGGTTTTGGAGCGTATTGAGGAAATTGGACAATCACCACAACTTAAAGGCATTAAACTGGTTTTTTTAGAAAACTCGGCTCTCAATGTTAAGACTTCATTGCGTGATGTTATCAGTGCAGGAGTGATTGGGGCATTTTTGAGCCTATTGGTGCTGTATTTTTTCACCCGTGATTTAGCAACGACTTTATTGGTGTCTTTATCCATTCCTATCTCGATTGTGATAACACTCGGTGCTTTGTATTTCTTTGGCTTTACTTTAAATGTTTTATCCTTGATGGGTTTAATGTTGGCAATTGGGATGCTGGTTGATAATTCGGTGGTCATTAGTGAAAGTATTTTGACCAAAAGAGATAACCCAAATTTCACCACAGTTGATGCCATTCAAGCAGGTGTTTCTGAAGTGATGGTGCCTGTTATTGCAGGAACAGTGACATCGATATGCATCTTTTTACCGATTATATTTGGTTCTGGTGACATGCTGATTACTTTTTTAAGTCACGTGGCAGTTTCCATAATTGCAGCGATGGTTATTTCCTTGTTTTTGGCGATTAGCGTTGTGCCATTAATTATTTCCAAGTTAAAGCCCAAACCCATTGTGCATAAAAAGGATTGGTTTGATTGGTTAAAGATAAAATACCTTTGGGCATTAAATTTCACCTTAAATCACCGTTGGTATACCGCATTATTGGTTACTGCGGTCTTAAGTTTGGGTGTTTATTCTTACACTTTGACCGATGATGATGACGGTTTTTCTCAAAGTGTTGGGCGTGATTTTTGGTTGCCGTATCATGTGGATGGTTCTTACAGTTTAGAGCGAATTAAAAAAGACGTGGATAAAATAGAAAATTACCTGTATGAGCACCAAGACGAATTTGATATAAAATCGGTCTACACCTATTACCGAGATACTGGGTTTGTTATTACTAAAATCTATCTAGTCGATGAAGAAGTGGCAACAAAGACCATCAGTGAAGTTAAAAAAGCCATCATCAAAGATTTGCCAAAGATAGCCATAGGCAAGCCCAGTTTCCGATGGAGAAGAGGTGGCGGTGGAAACAATAATAAACTCAGCCTTTATTTACAAGGGGATTCGCAACAAGTTCTTAAAGAGCTATTGCCAACGGTGTTACTTGATATTAATCACATGGATGATGTCATTGTCGCTTCGGTTGAAAAAAAGAATAAAAGAGAAGAGTTAAAAATAGTGGTTAACCGAGAACGAGCCATTCGTCTAGGCTTAAATCCTACTTTTATTGCACAAAGCATTGGTGTGGCAATGCGAGGAACCAATTTAAAAGAAATGGTCACAGCAAATGGCGAATTGCCAGTGGTTTTGAGGTTTTATAAAGAAGGGGAGTTCAAGGTTGAGCAACTCACCGATTTGCCCATTAAAACCGCTTCCGGAATGCAAGTCAGTCTGGCGAGTGTGGCCGATATTGTTCACAGTAATTCGCAACAATCCATTTCTCGTCATAATCGATTGGGCGCGATAAAAATTGATATTGAACTGGATGAAGATGCCAATAAAAAAGACATTAAAGAAGAAATCACGCAGCTAATGGACAGAACAAGTTTCCCCAGTGGTTACCAGTGGACTTTTGA
>JALSIL010000132.1 GCA_026990095.1 Lysobacterales bacterium | reverse complement strand
AATCCCGATACAAGCCAATGGAACACCAGCAGTTTGACCAATACCTTTTCCATGTTTAATGGTGCAATTATCGCCAACCCAAATGTGCAAAGCTGGGATGTTAGTAATGTAACAAACATGAGTTTAATGTTTCAGGGCGTAACCTTGCCTATATCAAGTTACGATGCATTGCTCAATCACTTTAATTCTCAAGCCGTTATTTCGGGCATTGCCTTCTCAGGTGGTAACTCAACCTATTGCAATGTTACCGCTCATGATGGTTTAGAAAGCACCCATGGCTGGACTATTACTGATGGTGGACTTGACCCAAGTTGTCCTGGAGCAAGTGAAGATATATTTGCCGATGGCTTTGAGGCGGTGATTATTTTTAAAGCAGCGGTTAGTCAGTTTAATTACGATTTCTCTGAAGTATCGATAGATGACATGGATGAAACACCTTTATTGATTGCCAAAGGTTTAGACGATAATAAACAAAGCGTTATCCAAATTTACCTGCGCAATGACCTTGGGCAATTGCAAATTCGCATGGATTACTATGATAATAAAACACAATTGTGGAAAATAGGACAATGGCAGTCAATTGATAATAAGCAATTAACAACCATCAGTTGGTAGTAATCAATGAAAAAATAATCGGGCACTTTTAAAAGTGCCCTTTTTGGTTCAGGTTTTATCTAACAGGGTTAATAAGTCTAGCAAGACAAAGAATGCCGTGCAGTGAAAACTATAAAAATATTTAGTTAACCCCCAACTATCTTGACAATGTTTTTATATTAGTAAATACTAATACACATTCAATTAAATCGAGTGCTTAATATGTCAAAATTTATAATTTCTCCTTCAATTTTATCGGCTGATTTTGCTCGCTTAGGTGAGGATACGCAGGCTGTCTTGGATGCTGGTGCTGACTGGGTTCATTTTGATGTGATGGATAATCACTATGTGCCAAACTTGACAATTGGGTCCATGGTTTGCCAAGCATTGCGTGATTATGGGATTACGGCTCCCATTGATGTGCATTTGATGGTGAAGCCTGTGGATAGAATTATTCCTGATTTTGCAAAAGCGGGTGCGAGCATGATAACTTTTCACCCTGAGGCCTCTGAGCATATTGATAGAAGTTTGGGTTTGATTAAAGAGTCGGGTTGTCAGGCAGGTTTGGTGTTAAATCCTGCAACGCCTTTGTCTATTTTAGAACACGTTATGGATAAATTGGATATGATATTATTGATGTCTGTTAATCCAGGTTTTGGTGGGCAAAGCTTTATTCCGGAAACACTTAATAAAACACGCCTTGTACGTCAGTTGATTGAAAAAAGTGGTCGAGATATTCGCTTAGAAATTGATGGCGGTGTCAAAATTAATAATATTCGTGAGATTATGCAAGCCGGTGCAGATACCTTTGTTGCTGGTTCTGCCATTTTCAATACCCAAGACTATAAAGCCACAATTGATGCGATGCGAGAACAGTTGGCTTTGGGTTAATAAATTCATGTTCAATTCATGCTATTGTGTTAAAATCTCGACACCATGAAGAAAATGACGATTAAAATATGTTGTGTTGTGTTGATTGGTTTGTTAGCGATAGTACCCATCAGTATGGCAAAAAACAAAAAAACGGTTTCACTAGCAGAAGCCTCTCAAGCCGTTCGCCTTAAAACAAAAGGCAAGATTATTTCTGCACGAACGATTCATTCAGATGGTCATGCAACGCATAAAATTCAGGTGCTTACCCCTTCAGGACGTGTTAAGACTATTAAAGTACCCGTCAATCAAAGCAATTATTCGACAAGAAATAATGCTTTACCGCAAAGGCAACAGCCCTCTAATCGAAATTACCAATACAATCCGCAGGATGTCAATCGCAGCAAGCTTCGCGATCGACCCATGCACAACTCCCGACTAAACACCCAACACCAGAACAGCAACCCGATAAGCAGGACACCAGTAAATAATGGAACGGCAACTCGAGAAAGAACTGATAATAAATAGCACAAAATATAATGAAAATTTTACTGATTGAAGACGATGAGAACTTAAGAGAAGTTTTGGAAAAAAGGCTCAAAGAAGAAGGCTTTGTAGTAGAAAGCGCTGACAACGGAGAGGATGGTTTGTATCTTGGTCGAGAGTTCGAGTTTGATTTAGCCATTATTGACTTGGGCTTGCCACGTGTTTCGGGTATGGAAGTTATTCAGACCTTAAGAGCCGAAGAGCGTTCCTTTCCTATTTTGGTTTTAACGGCTAGGGGTTCTTGGCAAGATAAGGTTATGGGGTTAGATGCGGGTGCGGATGATTATTTGGTTAAACCCTTTCACTTTCCTGAACTGCTTGCGCGTGTCAACGCCTTGGTGCGTCGCTCAGCTGGATTTTCATCCCCCGAACTAATCTGTGGATATGTGTCCTTAAATACTTCCACAGGTGAGGTTAAAGTGGATGAGAAGTTGGTTGATTTAACCTCGTACGAATACAAGGTGCTTGAGTACCTTATGTTGCATCAAGGTGAAGTTGTTTCTAAAAGCACATTGACCGAACACATTTACCACCAAGATTATGACCGTGATAGTAATGTTATTGAAGTCTTTGTCGGTCGATTACGCCGAAAAATTCAATCCGATAAACACAAACATAAAGTCATTGAAACCCTTCGAGGGCGTGGTTATCGCATGCGAGAACCTGAAGAATAATGTTCTTAAGGAAATTCTCCTTAACGAACCGATTAATCACAACCGCAACTTTAGCGTTGATTATTGCTTTGGGCATGATTGGAATGGTGATGAATCAAGCTTTTAAAGAAAAGACTTTGGATTTGGTTAAGGAGCGCCTGGAAGGTTATGTCTTTGCTTTGATTTCAGTTATTGAAACAACTCCTGAAAATAAACTCTATATTCACGAAAATTTACCCATACCTAAATTAGTGCAACCCCAATCTGGTATTTACGCGCAAATAAGGGCTAAAGAGTTTAATTGGCAATCCGAATCCATGCTTGGGATAAAGTTGCCTGAAGTGCCATTATTGAAAATTGGAGAAACGCACTTTGATGCTCCGTTAAGCTTCAATGGTAAAGACTATTTTCGCATGACATCAGGAATTGCGATAGAAAATGATCAAACTGAGGTGCCTTATGTTTTGAGCGTCACAGAAGATGCTCAAAATTATTTTAGAGAACTCGCTGAGTTTGAAGAAACGTTGTGGACTTGGTTAATTCTGACCAGTATTATTTTATTAGGCATTCAATATTTAATTATGAATTGGTCTTTGCGTCCGTTGAAGCGATTAACTGAAAATTTGTCGGACTTAGAGAAAGGTAAAATTGCGAAAGTCAGTGATGATTACCCACCTGAGTTGGCTGGATTAACAACGAACTTGAACAAACTGTTAGAAAATGAACGGGAAAACCTTGATAGGCAACGCAAAACTTTAGGGGATTTAGCGCATTCACTAAAAACACCGCTTGCCATTATTCATTCAGAGCTTGAAAACAAAGACAAAACCAATAGGGCATTAATTAATGAACAAATCACCAGCATGAATGAGATTGTCGAATACCAACTTAAACGCGCTGCAGTTGCAGGACACCGAACCTTTACTGTCGGCATTCCTGTTATTGATAAACTCGAACAAATTATTCGCACCTTAGATAAAGTTTACCGTACAAAAAAAGTCAGAACACATATTCAAGCAGCCCCTGGTGCTGAATTTTATGGAGAACATGGCGACTTGATGGAGCTGCTCGGAAATTTGATTGAAAATGCATACAAATGGTGCGATCAAAATGTATCGGTCACGATTAAAACCTTAACCTTATTGAATAGAAAGCGAACGGGTTTAATTATTGAAATTGCCGATGATGGGCCAGGCATTAGTCAAGAGCAAAGAAAAAAATTATTAGCTCGCGGTGTTCGTGGCGATGAAAAAGTTAAAGGACACGGAATAGGTCTGTCAATTGTCAGTGATATTGTTGAATCTTATCAGGGCAAGATAGAAATTAAATACCACGAGTTGTTAAAAGGTGCTCATTTTATTATTACACTACCGCCATGAGTAAAGAAATCACTAAATTATTGGATATTATGGCGGAATTACGTCATCCAGATAAAGGTTGCCCATGGGATATTGAGCAAAGTTTCGAGTCGCTAAGCACTTACACTATTGAAGAAGCCTATGAAGTGGCTGATGCTATTGATCTAGGAGATTATCTGCATTTAAAAGAAGAATTAGGCGATTTGCTTTTTCAAGTGGTGTTTTATGCGCAATTGGCAAAAGAA
>JALSIL010000131.1 GCA_026990095.1 Lysobacterales bacterium | reverse complement strand
CCAACGGCAAGTGACCAAGGCGTTATGCAAATAGAATATGACAACGTTGTTGGTCAATTACCCGAAATAACCTCTTAAAACAAAGAGCTATTATTGAACCACAGCGAAAGTTTGCGTTAAACTCTAAAACTCATAATCAAAACTGACGCCCAAATGCCTTGGTGAACCCAATTGCGTATACAATTTATTTTCGTAATTTGGCGGTTCTAGTCCAAAGTAAAATCCGCGGGTAGCGTATTGTTTGTTGAAGATATTATTGCCCCACAAACTCACATTCCAATTACCTTTTTCATAACCGACTTTCAAGTTATATAACTGATAAGATTTGGATTGTTGCGTGTGTGAATCAGAGAAATAAAAGCGGTCTTTGCCATTGGCATCAAGGCGAGCAAAAAATCCGTTAAGTGTGTGGTATTGAACACCCAATGAAAAGTTATAACTCGGTGCGTGGGCTTGGTCTCTGCCGTTAAAGCTACCTTCGGTGGTAACAAAGTCGTCAAACCGGGCATTAAGCAATCCCAATGAACCGTATACATCAAAGTTGTCATTAATCATATAATTAAAGTCTGTCTCGATTCCATAATTGCTGCCAGTTGCCGCATTGCCTGTGAAAAATACAAAGGTCAATGGGTCGTTTGGATCGGTTTGGCGTGAGGTGCTAATTTGCATGTCTTGGCGTTTGGAATAAAAGGCGGATAAATTCAATTGCAGTTGGTAATCGAAAAAGAAGCCTTTGATGCCCGATTCTAGTGACCACAAAGATTCGGGTTGGTATTCACGCAGTTCATCAGGCACTCTGGTTGATAAATTAAATCCACCGGCTTTATAACCACGAGCAAGTGTTACATAGGAGTTTAAATTTTTATTGATTTTATGGTTTAATGATAATTGTCCGCCCCACATATTATCATTCGGCGATACATCAATGCCATTGCTATCGGCATAACTGGCATTGCGGCGTTCAAAACGAATGCCCGAAGTTAAGGTGTTTGTATCAGAAACTTTAGTATCTAATTGAGCAAACAAGGCAAGCGATGTGGCATCAAATTGGCTGCTTAAATTTTTATAAACATCGCCATTGTAAAATTCATTAATTTTATTGTCTTCCGACATGTCTAATACATAAAGTCCAGCCAACCATTGCTCGCCTATAAAACGAAACTCTTGTGATAGGTGCGTGCGTTCTCTAAGGCTGGCAGAAGTAAAGTCATAAGGCGCAAACTCACCCCAATAATCATCATTACCCCAATCGCCATCAAATGAATAATCAATATCGGCGTTCATATAACTGCTTATACTGACGACATCAAAATTACCACCTTGCCAGTTGGCTTTGATGGCCAATCCTGTGGAATCTTGTAAATCTTTTCCCGGCAAGTCGGTATGCGTGACAAAGGTGTTTTCAGGGTTGAAGGTATCAAAACCGTTATTGATATTGGCTTTTAAAAAGGTAAAGTTGAAATCCAACTCATCATTAGCTTGCCAAAACAGTTTGCCTCGGGCAATAAACTCGTCGCGTTTGTTGGTGTTATCGCGGTTTAAAAAATCATTGGTGCGAAAACCATCGGCATTGTATTGGTGTACTGCGATACGGTAAGCTGCAGTTTCGCTTAAAGCACCCGTGGCACGAAAACCAAAGCCCAAATCGCCATCATTACCGACAAGTCCTGATATTTTATACGAGTTTTCAAATTCAGGGTCTTTGCTTTTGACATAAACCAGTCCTGCCAAACCATTGGCTCCATAACGCGTGCCTTGCGGGCCGCGAAGCACTTCGATTTGTTCGACATCAAATAAAGTTGCCACGCCACCAAGAGCGGAAAAATCAATGTCATCCACCACAAAACCCACCGAAGGATTGGGTGCGCCTTCGTATTGTGAACGTTCACCAATACCGCGAATTTGAAAATAACGCGGGCGATTGGTGGCTGATGACCAATTAAGGTTGGGAATCATGCCCAATACGTCTTGGAAATGCTGTGTACCTGCTTTTTCGAGGGTTTCGCTATCAAGAATAGACATACTTTGATTGGCTTGGATGGCGAGTTTGTCATCTCTTAAATCCGAGGTGACGACTTGTTTATCGAGTTTTTTGACAGAATCATCTGAATCATTAGCGAAACTGCTCAACGATAAAAGAATACTGCTTATAAGAATTGTTTTTTTCATGGATTTTTACCTAAATCCCAAATCCCGATAGTGAAACGCGAATTAGAGTGCAATCAATTGGTGCGTATAGCAAATCAATAAAATTCGTAGTCACCTCATTGGTGATAAGATATTTTCTTGGTTTGCTAAGCATGCCAAGAGGCTGTGCTATAATTGTGTTTCACTATCGGGGTTTGGGATAATTATTAAAAATAAAAATCCGGTTACGGACGTGTAATAGAGTTGTAAAATAAATTTTCCATTCCTACGCCGGTATTAACCGGATCAGGTTCAAAGGGTCCACAAACGTGTCTCAGAACAGCAGTAAAAACCTGTGTCCTCCCCTTGGAATGTGGGTATAATAGCAAAAGATAATCATATATCAAGGTAATAAACATGTTTCAACCCAGTTATTTTAAACAAACCGATAAACAACTGATGCTTAAGTTTGTTCGCACTTATCCAATGGCATCGATTGTCACTATGTCTTCTAATGGCTTGATTGGCAACCATATTCCGATGTTGGTGATTGAACGCGATGGGCAATATTTATTGCAAGGGCATGTGGCACGCGTTAATTCGATTTGGCAAGATGTGGATGAGTCGGTTGATGCACTTGCCCTATTTCATGGATCAAATGCTTATGTGTCACCGAGTTGGTACCCGAGTAAAAAAGACGACCCCAAAACAGTGCCGACATGGAATTATGCAACAGTGCATGTCACTGGTGAAATAAAATTCTTTGACGATATAATTTGGTTAAAAAAGCATTTAGAAAACTTAAGTGACACGCACGAAAGGCGCGTCAATGAATCCTGGCAACTGTCTGATGCTCCAGTTGATTATATTGATAAAATGCTTAAAGCCATTGTCGGTGTTGAGATTAGCATAAATGACATCAAAGGCAACACCAAGATGAGTCAAAACCACTCGCAACAAAATCGCGACGGGGTTTTTAAAGGATTAACCGCTCTTGGGCAAACCGATGCCGCGAGTTGGGTTAAAAATCCTAAGCAATTAAGTAAATAATACGTTACAATCCGTACCAATTTCTTAAACTCTTTTAGCATGTACAATTTAAACAGCGAACCGTTCAAACTCGAACGCGATGTCGATGCCATTATCGTGCCTTCTGGTCAATCCATGAACTTACCTGCTGGAACAGTGGGTTATATCACCCAATCTTTAGGTGGTAGTTTTACCGTATTTATTGATGGCAGCATGTTTATGATTTTGGGTCATAACGCTGATGCATTGGGTAAAGAACCCTCACCCTTGCCAGTGCTCAAAGAAAACGCCAACTTAGATGACATGAAACAAGCGGTTTGGAACCAATTAAAAAATGTCTTTGATCCCGAAATCCCTGTTAGCATTGTTGAGTTGGGTTTGGTTTACGAATGCGATGTCATAGAAACTAACGGTAAATACGATGTCAAAATTGACATGACCCTCACCGCACCAGGGTGTGGAATGGGCGATGTTATCGTCACCGATGCCAAAACAAAAATCCAACTCATTCCCAATATCGCTAAAGTGCAATGCAATATGGTGTTTGATCCACCTTGGGACAAATCCATGATGAGTGAAGCCGCACAGTTGGAAACGGGGATGTTTTAGTTTGAAGCTTAACTTTTTAATTGACGAGGTTCTTGAATCACTGCTTGGTGGGCAGGGACACACCCTATGGATTGAGTTTTAAAATAAAATGTAAGGAAGAAATAGTCATTGCGAGGAGCGAAGCGACGTGGCAATCTTTATGGTTCACGACAAAGCCAAGAGATTGCCGCGTCGTACCTCCTCGCAATGACAAAATTGAAGCAAGTGTCACACGCAGGTGAACCCTACGGGAAGATTTTTTTATCTTATCAATAAAAAGTTGGTGTCGCTTTGTTGTATCATTTTGACGGTAAAACTGCCGAAGAAAAAACCGTGCAGCTTGCCGTGAGAAAAAGCGCCCATTACCGTGAGGTCGATGCTGTTTTCTTTTTGGTAGGCGGTTAATTGTTCGAGCGCATCGCCTTTTAGAGTTTTGGTGATTATTGTAGAGTTTGAAAGCTGTAAGGCTTTTTGGGCTTCTTCGACCAATTGTTTTGCCAACTTCTCATCATCAGAGACACTAACAACATGCAACTC
>JALSIL010000130.1 GCA_026990095.1 Lysobacterales bacterium | reverse complement strand
CTAACCCAGGCCGGCGAAGAGTTTTTAAAATATTGCATTAGAATCCGCAATGAACTGTTTGAAGCCAAAGAACTGATGCAAGACTTCAAAGGCGTTAAACGTGGCACTTTAAATATTTGTGTAGCCAGCACACTGAGTCATTTTGCTGTGCAAACAATTAAAGAATTTTTAGCCAGCCACCCCCATTTAAAGATTCAATTTGAAGTTAACAATCGCCACAACGTCTTAAAAAATTTAAAAAATTCTACCGCTGACATCGTTCTCATGGGCAAACCCCCACTCGACCAAGATTTAGAGTTTAGTGTTATTAAAGAAAATCCCTTAATCGTTATAGCTCCAAAAGACCACGTACTTGCTGCTAAAAAGAATATCAGCCTAAAGGAACTGTGCAAACACACTTTTGTTATTCGTGAACAAGGCTCTGGCACACGCCTTGCTTTTCAATCTTTATTGGATGTCAACAATGTAAAACTAAAAGAGCACATGACCATCAATAACAACGAATCCATTAAACTTTGTGTGGCGGCAGGTCTAGGACTTGGCGTGGTATCCATTCACACAGTTCGAGAAAACCTAAAAAATGGCGACATTGTCCAACTTGATGTTGATAAATTTCCTATTATCAAACAATGGTATATTGTCAATCGAAAATCCTATCACTTACCAGCAGTTGCTCAAGTTTTTAAGGATTTTGTTATTAATCAAATTTTATTTAGCGCACATTAATGCTAGAATCGAAATGTTTTTTATAACGAGCAGAGTTATTAAGAACAGACTATACTACCCAAATCCCGATGTAGAATCGCAATTAATAGTGCAAGTAATTAATGTGCATAAGGAATCAACAAAAACTGAATCCACCTGATTGGTGATTAAGCTTTTTGGTGATTTCTTAGGTGCATTAAGGACTTGTGCTAGCATTGTGATTTCTATATCGGGATTTGGGTCCTAATAAAACAACTATTCAAAAGGAGTATTACTAAACTAATGAAAATTTTTTCCAATTTTATTTTTATCGCACTAGGGCTCATGATTTCAAGTGCATTAACTCATTACATGCAAATCTCTTCGCAAACCATTTTAATCGCAGCCCTTGTAATTTTTATACTTTCAGTTATTTTATCCTTCATTACACATAATTCATCAAATATAACCAACACAAAGCAAAACAAACCGCAACCCAAAGAACGCAGAAAAGCCACGCCAAAAACCAAAGCAGTAGCAACAGGGCCAACAGTTACTGGTAATGTAAAATGGTATAACAAAACCAAAGGCTTCGGTTTTATCACGCAAGATGATGGCTCAGATATTTTCGTTCACCAAAGTGCATTGGCATTTAAAGGTGGCACATTAAAAGATGGGCAAGCAGTCACTATGCAAGTCGTTATTGACGAAAAAAATCGCCCACAAGCCGAAAATGTAAGACGAGCTTAGAGTTCATCAAACTAAATCGATTTCTTAAAACTTTTAACTCTATTGCAATTTACTATCGGAATTTGGAATTTATAAAAAAACCTGTGAGGTCAAGCTCACAGGTTTCATGATTTAGCAGGGTTAATAATTGTTGCAAATAAATTACTTATTCCTCAAGTATTTTATTCCATTCATCAACTCTGGCTTGTTGGGACGCCAATAAATCAGTGGCATCACCTTGAATAGATATGGATTTAATTTCATCTCCACCAGCAATGGCATTGACAACGTCCATATCGGCATCACTTTGGACAGCACCAAACACGGAATGTTTGCCGTCTAACCATGGTGTTGGCTCATGGGTGACAAAAAATTGTGACCCATTTGTACCTGGACCAGCATTAGCCATGGATAACACTCCCGGCTTGTCGTGCTTTAAGCTGGCATCAAACTCATCTTCAAAACGGTAACCAGGACCACCTGTTCCAGTCCCCAAAGGACAACCACCTTGAATCATAAAGTTTGGAATCACGCGATGGAACGATACATTATCGTAAAATCCACTTTGTGCCAAGTTAACGAAATTAGCTACGGTAAGCGGGGTTTGTTCTGGTGTTAAGACTAAATTTATATCGCCTTTATTTGTATGAATTACTGCTGTTAAAGTCATTGTTTTCTCGTATTTTCTAAAATCATTAAGGATATGGTGTCTAATTACCGATTTCCAAGTGAAAGTTTTTCAAATGCGTCAATTTACTGTATAATTTTTATTAGATATGTTACTTTATAATGACCACTAGTCAAAATTTTATCGAATGAGGAATGAAAACAAAACACAAGATTTAATAAAAACCAACCAAGTAGAGCAGCTTTACACATCCTTACCCTCCACACAAGTTGGCACGTTACTCGCTGGTAGTATTTTAGTCTTTGTTATGCACAACCACATCCCTAACAACATCTTATTTGTGTGGTTTTTTTGTTTAATCCTATCCATACTATACCGCTTAAACCTCTGGCGGCAATTTAATAAACACAAAGAATACAAAGAACTCGAAACTTCTTCGTGGAAAACAAAGTTCAACTTTGGTATTTTTCTATCTGGTTTAGTTTGGGCCAGTGCCGCCTTGTTTTTATTTCCGCAAGACTCAGTCTATTACCAAGTTTTCTTACAAATAACGCTAACAGGAGTAGTTGCCATCTCGATTGGTATTTTGTCCACGAGCCTCTCCAGTTTAATCATTTTTAGTTCACTGTTATTACCGCCGATTATCTACAACAGCCTTTCGATTAACAGCTCTTTAGGGGTTTCTCTGATTACACTGTTTCTTATTTACTTAATCATATCCCTTATGTCGAGTAGGCGTTTGAAAAAAAGATTCAATGAAAGTATTGTTTTTAAAATTTCTGGATTTCAAAAGGATCTTGCACTCAAGGAAAGTGAAGAAAAGTACCGCTTACTCTTTGAGAACTCCGAAGATCCCATGATGATTTTTGCTGGAATGAAAATTCTTATGGCTAATCACGCAACTGTTAATTTTTTTGGTTACCAATCATTGGAGCAAATACTCACGGTTCCTCCTTTTGACTTATCACCCAAATACCAACCCGACGGACTGCGTTCAATTGAAAAAGCTTTATTAATTGATGACATCTTGAAAATGAAAGGAAGCCATAGATTTGAATGGCTTTATAAAAAACAAAATGGTGACAAATTGTATGCTGATGTCACACTAAGCATCATACCTTATGAAGGGAAAAAAGCCATTTTATGTGTTGTCCGAGATATTTCTAAGACAAAAAAGATTCAGGAAGATTTATTCGAAGCGCAAAAAAAAGCCGAATACGCTAATCAAGTAAAATCAGAGTTTTTAGCCAATATGAGTCACGAAATAAGAACGCCAATGAATGGAATTGTTGGCATGACTAATTTATTATTGCAACACAATTTAGATTCAGCTCAATACCGACGGGCTGGAATTATTAAACAAAGTGCCGAATCATTAATTGATATTGTTAATGATATTCTGGATTTTTCAAAAATTGAAGCAGGGCAATTAAAGATTGAGAATCACCAATTCAATTTGATGCAGTTAATTGACAATATTGCTTCCTCAATGCACAGCCGAATTACCCAAAAAAAGCTTCGATTTATCTTTCCCCGTAACAATTCATATCTCAACATTTGTTTGGAAGCAGATGCAGGGCGAATTAAACAAATCCTGACCAACTTACTGGATAATGCCATTAAATTTACCAAAAAAGGAAAGATCATATTTTCATGCACACTATCAAACTTTAAAGATTCTCATTGTTTGGTGCAATTTAATGTTACCGATACAGGCATTGGCCTCTCGCAACCTCAAATGAAACAAATTTTTGAACGTTTTTCACAAGCCGATAACACCACAACCCGAAAATACGGAGGAACAGGCCTTGGCTTAAGTATAAGCAAACAACTCTCGCAACTCATGGGAGGAGATATTAAAGTAAAAAGTCGACTAGGTAGAGGGACAAATTTTAGGTTCTCATTCAAAGCAAAAATAAATGATTCGCAAAAATATCGTGATTTTTTGCCTGCAAACACTCCCCAATCAAGCAAGCAGTTTAACGCAAAAATTCTTGTTGTCGATGACAATGAAGTTAATCAGATTGTTGCTAAAGACATGTTAGAGACTTTTGGTATAAAGGTGAAAATCGCAGATAATGGAAAAAAAGCCATTAACCTGTTAACAAAGCATCATTTTGATCTTGTTTTCATGGATTGTCAAATGCCTATTATGGATGGTTACGAAGCCACGCAGCACATAAGAAATTCAAGACAAACGGCAATAAATTCCAATATTCCTATAATTGCCATGACTGCCAATGCCA
>JALSIL010000129.1 GCA_026990095.1 Lysobacterales bacterium | reverse complement strand
TACAACGCCATGTTGCAAATCGCCAAACAATACGCTGTTGATATAAGCCGAGCCCTAAAAAAATGGAAACGTGCCGAACTTTACCTGCAAGAACACGCAGAGCTTGCCCAAGCCTCTGGCAATAAAAGAGCCTTACTAAAAAACAAGTTATTGGCTTTGGATTTGTATTTAGACCAAAATAAAATTGAAAAAATTGAACCACTTCTTGAGCAAATCCAACAACACATTGACAAAACGGGTGAAGTCAGATTGCAGCCACGCTTAAACAAACAACTCGCTCAATACTATTTTCTCACCAATAAATACGAGCAAGCCATCGCCCTGCTCTTATCCAGCAAAGAACTGGCAAAAAAGTCCGAAGATGGCGAAACCATCATAGAAATTAACAACGTCTTAGCGAAACATTATATCCAAAACAAGCAAGCCCAAAAAGCCCTAGCTATACTGGAAGAGTCAAATCAATACGACCCACTCCCCTATCCTTTTTTACTCTTAAAAGCCAAAGCCTACCACGCACTTGGCAACCACTTACTCGCCCTAGAACTGGGCAATGAATGCAAAAATACCGCAAATCAATGGTGGTCATTAGAAGACGAGCGATTTTTACACCAATTACAACAAGGCGTTAGTCAACAACCTCATTAACCCCATCACAACACCTTTTGGAGTTTTTGAAATTAACCGAGCCGATTCACGCAACGAGGTTAATACTGAAAGGGTGATCTAGCCCGCAACCACGTGAAGTTGATGCAGAATTACTCCTTTGTACTCTAAAGAGGATCTTTAGGGAGAAAATACTCTTCCTGAATGGTGAATGCAAACATTTAGCCCAAATAATTTAAGCTCTAAGTGAAATACAGTGGGTAATCAAATTTCAATTATACGCATAAAAAGTAAATCTTATTCTTGAATTGTTCATTATTCCAATAGGCGACATCCATCAAAATAGAATGAGCCATCTTATTGAAAACTCCAAAGCACAAAACCAAAAAACTTGTATTGAATAATAAAAAGCAAGTCCCTTTGATTTTCAAGCTGGCGGGGTTCGGACTTTAGTCCGTCTTTTAAACAACGGGACTAAAGTCCCTGCCCCTAATGACTACCTGATGGGTAGTGTAAATGTGGCAGGTGTTCTAGCTTGTCCAAGTATATTTTCCACTTAGGGTGAACTACTAGTTGAAGTTAAACACTTTATACTACACTCTCAACTGTGTTAGTCAAACAACTTGATTCAGATGGTTGGAACTGAATTAGGTGGTGGGTTTTAACCCAAGTGCCATACCTATTAATTAATGTTTCACTATTCATGGGATAATTATACTTTACCCACTACATTTCACAGAGAGCCTTTTTTCATAGTCGATTTAAAACACTAAATGCTGTGGAATTTCTGTTGTGCTTTCAGTGAGTTCTTCGGCGTAACCTGCCATGTATCAAAACTATACTGAATAACAACCGTTATAATTTTCTTCAATGGCTTTTTTAGAGTCTATTAAATCAGTATAAGATTTTAAGCAAAGCATATTGCCTACGGTTTAGAAAATCTGCCTGACTGGCGAAGTTCGGATAAAAAGCACAAACATCAACCTTGGGAGAACCACCCATTCAGCACAATTGCAATGCGGAAGATTGGCATAATAAAATAAAACCAGCGAGGTTGAGGTGCGTTCGTCGGGGCAGAGCCACAAGAATTTTTTGGTCGTGTTTTTGCTGTGCTTTTAACGAAGTTTTTCTATGGGGCGTTGCGGGATGTTCTTGCAGATAAGGGTTGTTGGAAGATGACAGGACGTTATTTGGAATAAGGGGAAGGCTTTTCGCTTTTAAAAATAAGAATATCTATAACTATAATTATTATTTACATCAATGCACTTAAGATAAACTTTCTAGATGTTTTTTTAACTTGATAATGCTACAATTTACAATTCTTCAATTTAATTAAACCCACTATAGCAATGACTTGTAAAAAACATCTCCAGTAAAGATTACAAAATGGATGTATGTTTTATTTATCCTACAATCTATCGTGCAATAAAATTTCGCATAAAATGATTAACAAGAGTTCTTTGACTATTAGTGATTAACCAGTTCTCAGGGTAACAATATGCAGTTAATAAATTTTAGTATTGATAAAATAATTATTCATCAAGTATTTCGTAGAGACCCTGATGGAAATAAAATCACTCCTACACAGAGTCATGAGTTTACAAATTTTGAAAAAGGGGCAATGGAGGAGTTTAAAGTTCGTGTCAAAGATGCATTAGGTGAAGGCTCTAAGGCAGTTCAAATGGAAATTATAAATCAAGAACCTAACGATTTACCTTCCCTTGTTAATCAAATGATAAATCAAGAAGATGAATCATTTGCCACATCTTCATATGATATTGCTAAAAAACTTACCGACGCTCAACAGATGAAATCAATTCCAGGAGGAATAATTGTTGTTTTTTGTGGCAAACAAGGAAACCCTTCAAAAAAGTTTCTAGGAATTATTAAAGCTGAGGTTCATAGCGGTTATGAAAAAGAAGTGAATGAACAAACACAGGAAATTTCATTAAAGTTCGTTCAAGAAATTCTATTAACTCCAGGATCTCGTCTTTACAAAACAGCTGGTTTTTTCGAAAAAGCTAATGCTGAAAATTCAAGCTCTAATTTAAATGATAAGTGGGCGGTTATGGTTTCTGATTATCAGATAAGTAAAGCAGATGGGAAAGCCGCTGCACAATATTTTTATTCAGATTTTTTAGGATGTGGTTATCCAGAGACAAGCGCAAGAACAACTAAGGCATTTTATGAGTCAACAAGTACATTTATATCCAAACTTAACGTTTCTGAATCAGACAAAAGTAATCTTTTAAATGCTTTAACTACATACCTTAAAGTAGATACATCTTCAACAATTAGTAGTTCTGAATTTGCTTCAAAATATTTTAGTGATATTGATGTTCAAGATGATTTTACAAGCCATATGAAAGACTCTGGTTTACCTGAAAGTGCTTTCACAAAAGATACAGAGCATATTGAAAGCAAACTAAAATTTAGAAAAGTTAGTTTTAAAAATAAAGTTAAAATTGTAGCACCATCGGATACATTTAAAGACCTTGTGACCATAGAGTCTATAGAGGGCGACCCTGATGAATCAGGCTCACCAACAGAATGGACAAAAATAATAGTTAAAGACAGAATAATTAATCAAGAATGAATGAAACTGAATTTATTGATAAGTGGAATTTAGACAAACCTATCTATCAGGCTTGGGGTGACTATATTGTTGACACTCTTTCTCAAGAATTAAAAAAGAAAGGCAAAAACCTAGATATATTTTTAAAGATACCAGCAAAATGTCGTTTAAAAGATGATAAATCTCTTATAGATAAAGCATATTACCGTCCAAACAAAAACTATGATGACCCTTACAATGAGATTGAGGATAAAGTTGGCGCAAGACTAGTCGTTCTTCTTCTTGCTGATATTAAAGAAATTTGTGATCTTATTGAAAAAAACCAAAACTGGAGTTTTGATGCTTGTAAACATTTTGATGAAGACAAAGAAAAAGAGCCATTACTTTTCACTTATCAATCTGTTCATTATATTCTTAGACCTAAAAAAGAACTCAATATTGACGGAATAAAAATTTCAACATCAATACCATGTGAACTTCAAATTAGAACCCTTTTACAGCATGCTCACTCAGAGTTAACTCATGATGCAATATATAAATCAAAAAGAACAGTTAAACCAAAAGTGCATCGAACAGTAGCAAAAAGCATGGCACTTATTGAAACAACGGATGATTTTTTTACATCAGTAACAAAGGATTTGAATTATGGCCCACTTGAAGAGCACGGAGTATTAAAGAGGCTTGATGGTCTGTATTTAAGTCTTACTGGTATAGAATCTCATACTCAGAAATCATCTATTGTAGTATGGGATGAATTTGAACAATTTGTTGACGCAAAACTTTTTGATAATATCCAAAGACTATTCAATAAACCTGAATATAATTATTTGGCAAATACTATCAAAGAAAACTATTCTAATAATAATTTTTATCAACAAAGTACAGTTTTATTTTTATATTGGATGCTTATAAACAGAAAACAAAGATTACTTAAAGACTGGCCGTTTAAACGAGGATTACTAGAACCACTAGCTGTTGATTTAGGTATTAATACTTGGGATGATTAATAAAAATACTTAGATTCGTATAATAAGTGCAACTCCTCCTAGAGCAACTTTTAGGGTAACATTTAAGTCTTGATTTATAAATCAAGACTTAAATGTTACCCTAAAAGTT
>JALSIL010000128.1 GCA_026990095.1 Lysobacterales bacterium | reverse complement strand
ATTTCTTTTGTGGCTAATTCTTCCACATAGAAAAACCACAAAACATCATAGCTTTCTTCTGTAACAATTTTTTTAATTTGTAACCAAATGTTATTTTTGTCAATGGCTAATTCTTCCAATTCGACAGTCACATCATTTTCATGTACTTCATTAAAAGAGTGACTAAATTTTTTTTGCTTGGCAATTAATCGATTAGCGATAGTAAAAAGCCAAGTATTAAACTGCCACTTTGAATTGTAACTATGCAAATATTTATAAGCACTGATAAAAGTTTCTTGCAGCACATCATCAGCATCATGTGAGTTTTGGCAACGTGACAAAAGATATTGCCGTAATTTAATTTGGTGGTTCACAACCAACTTCGAAAAACTTTTGGAATCGCCTGCCAATGACTGCTTAATTAGTAGAGACTCTTTAGTCACTTTATTGACCTAAATTATCATTAATTATTTTTAATTCTTTCAATGACACTTTTGTACCTAACCTTACAGTTTTGTCATCAAGGATATTAACAAAGTTGTTGTACAAAGATTTATATTCTTCATCGGTATTTTTTTCCGAACTTAAAGCGATTATTCCATCAAAAATTTGAGAGATTCTTTTTGCTTTTTCTTTATTTAATGCTGTAAACAATGCTCCAATAACAGCAGCATCATTTAATTCACTAAGTGTTATATAGATATTTTGCGTGTGTTTCAATAAAACAGATTTATATAGTTTTTCCTCTGCAGCTTCATTATGTCTAAGTTGATTGAGTGTCGGCTGTACGTTAAGTAAAAATTGAGCAAATGCATTTTCATTATTGGCATTCAATCTTGAAAAACTCCAACTTTCTTCAGAAGAGTAAAACCAAGCCCTTACAATTCTTAGGCTTTGGCTTATAACAATGAAGTCATCTCTAAGAGTTCCAATATAAATTCTTTTCTTAATTTTTCGACCGTTCTCATCAACTCTTTCTAACAAATTACTAAAAATTTTTCCTTTTTTAAAACTCCTTACTTTACCTCGATTTAGAGTATATAATTTGAAATTATTTTGAATGAAATTAATAACATATTTATCAATAAAAGCTTTATCAAAACTCCCCCTCAAAACTACACTTGTTTTACCTTTTTTACCATTTCCATATAAATGGATACTTAAAATTTCACTAGGGATTTCACTAAATTTAATGGGCAAATTATTTGAAACTAATGCCAAACCTTTTTTTAGAAATTCATTAATTACTGGTTTATTTCTAATCTTTTCCAAATCGACATCAACAAGCCAGCCATCATAAACTATTCTTCTATCAACTAAACTCTGAAAATTATATATGTCTCTATATGATTCATAATAATTGTAGGGTTGTAGATTGCTGAGCTCCAAGATTGCAGGTTCATTATACACTTGAGCATTGACTACAATAATTGAATAAAATAAAAATACAGGTACGAAAATTGATTGATAAAACTTAGGCATTGGACTGTCTCTCAGTAAAAACTTATAACCTTATAGTTATTAAAAATATAAAAGGTTACAGTTTGTTAATTAAAATGTGTGTCCGTTTTTTGGGGTATAGGTCAATTCCATTAATGAAACTCTAACTAGATATAATTTTTGGGCTATCTTATAATCTAATTAAATATGGTTCACTAAGGCAAAGCTAAAACCATCTCATGCCACGCCATACCGCCATGGTCTGAGTCAGATTCACCGATATAGGCAAAACCGTACGATGCATACATATCCACTAAATGGGTTTGGCAAATCAAGTGAATGGATTTTTTATTCATTTGTTTCATGCGTTTAATAAAAGCTTTCATCAACAAAGTGGCATAACCCTTACCTTGAAAATCTGGATGGACAACCACCGACATAATAACAATATTTCCACCCGATTCATCATGACCAATAAGCTCTTTAAAGTTTTCATCGGATAATACCACCTCATGGCAAGCACCTGAATTAATAAATCCAGCAATCACACCATCAACTTCCAATACAATAAAGCCTTGCGGGTAAGTTTGAATACGTTTTAAGATTTTTTCCTTACTCGCTGCTTCATCGCCTTGGTAAGCAACCGATTCGATTTCAAAACAACGATTTAAATCCGCCTCGCATACAGACCTAATAATCTTAGCTTCCATAACGATTTTTATAAGCCTTAACCAATGCGAGTTTTTCCTCATCATCCGCTAAATAAGCTATCAAATCATCCAAACCGGCAATAGCCACCGTTTGCAAACCGTATTGTTTTTGCAATTCGCCAATGGCAGACAATTCACCTTGGCCTTTTTCTTGCCTATCCAATGCCACACAAATTCCTGCAACTTCTGCCTTGTTTGCTTGAATAATCTCAATCGACTCACGCACCGAAGTACCAGCAGAAACCACATCATCAATGATTAACACCTTGCCTTGTAAGGGAGAACCAATCAAAACACCGCCCTCGCCATGGTCTTTGGCCTCTTTGCGGTTAAATACCACTGGTATATTTCGATTATACAATTTATAAAAAGCCACCGAAACAGCCGTTGCAATCGGGATACCTTTATAGGCAGGCCCATAAAGCCTATCAAAATCAAGCCCACTGTCGTGCAATGTTTGGGCATAGTATTCACCAAGCAAGGTTAAGGATTGACCATCTTCAAATAAACCTGCATTAAAAAAATAAGGCGAAATTCGCCCAGATTTTAAGGTAAACTCACCAAATTTTAAAACCTGCTTTTTTAATGCCAGTTGAATAAATTTTTGTGCTGTATTCATAATTAATAATTAACCTAAGATAAGTTTAAAAACCAGATTGTAAAAATACATAATAGGTGGTGAGATTATTTTAGAAATCAAACCTGTCGCAAGCAAAGCAACCACAATAAACATACCGTAACGTTCGGTAATAGCAAATTTGTCACCTAATTCTCGTGGCAATAAACCATGCAATACGCGCCCACCATCCAGTGGTAACATTGGTAATAAATTAAAAATCATTAATACCAAGTTAATAATTACGCCTTTTTGAGCCACTCCTATCATAAATTGAAAACTAGTGGAATCTAAAGCAATTGTGGCAATAAACACCTTTGCCATTATTGCCCAAAAAATAACCATCAATAAATTGGCACCAGGTCCTGCCAATGCAACCCAAATCATGTCGGTACGCGGATTACGTAAGCGATTAAACATCACCGGAACAGGTTTAGCCCAACCAAACAAAAATGGTGTACCAGATAACATCAACATGCCTGGCACCAGCAAAGTACCCACTGGATCGACATGACTAACTGGATTTAATGTCAATCGTCCTAAATTTTTCGCCGTAGGGTCGCCAAGTTTATACGCTACCCACCCATGTGCAACCTCATGTAAGATAATTGCCAAAGATAAAGGCACAATCCACATAAGGATATTTATTATTAATTGTTGATCCATATTTATTCTCTAAAAAGTTAACTGAATTTTATCATAAGCTCATAAACATACGTATAATAAGACTAATAAAAATAAATACAAGAGACCTCAATGTAACTGAGCGATTTCTCTACGAGACCTCAAAGGGTTTACGTATTCCTTATAACTAACAATAAAGTAAAAAACTATGAAAATAACCTCTGTAAACACCAATGGCATTCGCGCTGCTGCTAAAAAGGGCTTTTTTGACTGGCTTAAACGTGAATCACTTGATGTGGTTTGTATTCAAGAAACCAAGGCACAAGAACACCAATTAAGTGCGGATACCTTCCATCCAGAAGGTTATCATGTTTATTTTCACGATGCGGTTAAAAAAGGCTATTCGGGCACAGCGATTTACACAAAAATTGAACCAAAAACGGTTAAATTTGGCATCGCCGAAGAGGCTTTTGACAACGAAGGGCGTTGGCTTGAGGTGGATTTGGGCGATATTATTGTGGTTTCCCTGTATTTACCCTCAGGTTCTGCTAAAGAAGAACGTCAAAACTTTAAATACCAATGCATGGAGCGTTTAGAACAAGAGTTTAAACGATTAAAAGCAACAGGAAAGGATTTTGTTATTTGTGGTGACTGGAATATCGTGCACAAGGAAATTGACATTAAAAACTGGAAAGCCAACCAGAAAAATTCGGGCTGTTTACCGCAAGAACGTGCATGGTTGACTAAGTTGTTCGATAAATGTGGCTTAGTCGATGCTTTTCGTGTTGTTAACCAAGAACCACACAACTACACTTGGTGGTCAAACCGCGGACAAGCCTACGCAAACAATGTTGGTTGGCGTATTGATTACCACATCACCTCCCCTTCTCTTGCCGAAAAAATTCTTTCGGCAGAGATTTATAAAGAAG
>JALSIL010000127.1 GCA_026990095.1 Lysobacterales bacterium | reverse complement strand
GGCAGAGTGCCCGAAATATCAGATGAAATTATCTTTGGAAAATACAAGTTTGATGTTACTGTATCAGATAACCGCCGATTAAAATACTTGAGATTAACCCTGCTTTGAAAGTTTGTTTAACTCTTTTTTTGCTTGTTTTGTGCACTTCTACTCCTGCACAAGTTGACAATAAAAATATTGATATCGAACTTTATACTTTTGGTGCAGGTGAAAATTATTGGGAAGCTTTTGGTCATACTGCACTTCGTGTCAAAATAAATGATACCGATTACCTATATGGGTTTGGGTATTTTAATTTTAATGATGAAGATTTTTTCTTAAAATTTACCAAAGGGCAAATGCAATACTACTTAGGTATTGAAGAAAGCCGCCAAGAAATTGAAAACTACATCAATCAGGGCCGAGCCGTTTGGTCTCAAAAACTCAAACTTAGCCTGCTGCAAAAACAAAAACTCATTACCCGACTCAATTATTTAGCACTAAAAGAAAATCGTTATTACCATTACGATTATTTTCTCAATAACTGCACCTCAAAAATAAGAGATTTATTAGATGAAGTCACCGATGGTGAAATTTCAAATCAATTAAAAGGAATCAAAACAAAGAAAAATTGGAACGATGTAACCTTTCCTGTAAGCAATCAAGCTTGGATGAATTTAGGCATAGCCATTGCTTATGGAATTCCTGCATATCAAAAACGAGATAAGTGGAGCTTGTCGGTTTTCCCAGAAGGTTTTGCACGTGATTTAGAGCAATTAATTACGAAAAATAAATGGAATGGCAAATTAATACAACACAATAATGCAGACAAGCAGCTTATTGAACAAAGCTTTGTAAAAACCCATTATGCGGTTCTGGTTGTTTTCATTCTCCTCGTATTTGGCTTATTGATTCCTTTTTTAACTGTATTTACAACTCATTTATGGCTCATTGGACAAAGTCTAATTGGTATGGCGTTATTGTTTCTTTGGTTTTTTTCTGAGCATTTGGTTGCTGTTTGGAATATCAACCTTTTACTTTTTTCTCCTTTTGCCTTTTTATTAATAAAGGATACACTATTGAATCGTTATTATGCTGTTTTTTTACTAGCAAATATTTTATGGCTTATTTTGGCATTGTTTTTGACCAATTTTTATTTGGTTGGCTTTTGTTTAATAAATTTTATTTTGGTTTATACCAAATCCCGATATAGACGAAAAACATTTTATTAACCCAAATGACCATTTATTTATTCTACAGGGTTAATATAAATAATTACTTCTGTACTATTTAATTTAGGCATTTAAATAGTATAATACTGGTAATTAAAATTTAAGGAGTTTCTTATGGGTCTTTTTGATAAGCTATTTGCTGAACTAGTTGATGTAATTGACTGGACGGATGATACCAGTAATACTTTGGTTTACCGTTTTCCTCGTTATGGCAATGAGATTAAAAATGGAGCGATGCTCACCGTAAGGGAAGGTCAAATTGCTGTTCTTGTCAATGAAGGGCAAGTTGCAGATATTTATGAGCCGGGACTTTATAAGTTAGAAACAGCCAATATGCCTGTATTATCAACTTTACAAGGTTGGGTGCACGGTTTTGAAAGCCCTTTTAAGGCCGAGGTTTACTTCTTTAATACCACACAATTCACCGATATGAAATGGGGGCTACGTAACCCTCTGATTATGCGTGATAAAGAGTTTGGTGTGGTACGACTCCGTGCTTTTGGTACTTATGCCTTTAAGATAACCGATGTTAAAACTCTATTAACTGAAATTGTTGGAACAGATGGACATTTCACGGTTGAAGAAATTTCCGACCAATTGCGCAACTTAATGGTGTCTGGTTTTGCCCATATTGCCGCTGAATCGGGTATTTCAATTTTGGATTTAGCTGCAAATTATGACCAGTTAGGTGATTTGCTCAAAGAAAAGATAAACCCTGATTTTGAAGGATTTGGTTTAGAATTAACCAAGCTACTGGTTGAAAATATTTCATTGCCTGAGGCGGTTGAAAAAGCTTTGGATGAACGCTCTTCAATGGGAGCCATTGGAAATTTAGACACCTTCACTAAATACCAAGCCGCACAATCGATGCGTGATGCAGCACAAAACCCTGGTGGGGGTGCTGGAGCCGGTATCGGCATGGGCATGGGGTTTGCAATGGCACAAACCTTTGGCAATGCCCTAGCCAAAGATCAGCCAAACAATCAAAGCAATCAAGCCTCATCAGAAGCTCCACCCCCAATTCCTGAAGTTGAGCACTATCACGTTGTTATTGATGGCAAGAAAGCAGGACCATTTAATATGGCTGCGATTGCTGAAATGATACAAAAGGGCAGTATTCATGCTGATACCTATGTGTGGAAATCAGGAATGAATGATTGGCAAGCTGCCAGTGAAGTTCGTGCCATTGCTGGATTGTTAAACAGTGAGCCTCCTCCTATTCCTGGCAGTTAAGTCTATTTAAATGACTCAAGAAGAATCTTTGGATAAAAAACCAGTAGAGCATTTTCAATTTCAATGCAAAGGCTGTGGTTTTGAACTGGATCATGAGATTGGTCAAAACTCTTTAGTATGCCAATCTTGTGGTGCGGTTGAGCCTATAGATACTGAGTCCTTTAATGTTTTTAGAGCGAATCCGTACGATTCTACGGTATTGGATTTGGTTAGAAATGAACCCACAGACGTACACTTTCATGTGCGCTGTGATACCTGTGGTGCGGGCTTCGATTTTCCTAAAAATACACACGCGGATGAATGCCCTTATTGCGGGCAAAATATTATTGTTCCTGTAGGCTTACAACGACAACTGTTGCCTGATGCTGTTTTACCATTTGATGTAAAAGAACAGCAAGCCAATGAGTCATTTCGTAAGTGGATAAAAAGCTTATGGTTTGCACCTAATTCATTGAAAAGATTGGCAATGCGTAAACACCCAATCCAAGGCACTTATATTCCATATTGGGCATTTGATGCCGATACTTATAGTTCTTACACAGGACAAAGGGGAACAAATTACACCACAACTGTGACGGTTCGTGTTAATGGTCAAACCCAAACACGTTTAGTGACCAAAATTAGATGGCGCTTTGTTAGTGGCAATGTTTCGAATGAATTTAACAATGTCTTAGTTCCTGCTAGCGAAATGATGGCAACAAAGCTCACCACATCAATGACGAAATGGAATTTAGTCAAAGCAGAAGAATATAACCCTAAGTTTTTAAGTGGTTACCGCTCTGAGCTTTACCAAGTGGGATTGCCCCGCGGTTTTCAAAAATCAAAAGACATCATGATAAGAACTATTCGCCGTTTGATTCGAAGAGATATTGGCGGTGATCATCAGCGTATTAGTTCGGTTAATACTCGTTATGAGCGAGTTGGCTTTAAATTAATGCTTATGCCTTTATGGGTTTCGGCTTTTTTATACAGGCAAAAAACATTTCGCTTTATTATCAATGGACAAACAGGAGAAGTTAAAGGAGAACGTCCTTATAGTTGGGTGAAAATCACGGCACTAATTTTGACTATTGTTGCCATTATTGGTGGTTTTGTCGCACATAATAAAGGCATGATTTAATACCCAAATCCCGATATATAAAATACGATGCTAGCACAAGTCCTTAATATACCTAGAAAATTCACAAAAATCCTCATCGCCAATAAGGTGACCACGGTTTTTATGACTTTCCTATGCACATCAATTACTTGCACTATCAATCGCATTTCTATATCGGGATTTGGGTAATAACTATTATTTTAGTATCTCTTTGTATCGACTCCAATCATAATTAGGGTAAAGGCTTTGCAATTGTTCAAGCATAGTTTTAGCTTGTTTGTATTTATTTGCTGAAATCAGCGTTTCCAATTGGATTATTTCGCTTGTTTGAGGAAGTTGTACCGTTTCTTTTTTCAACTCAGGAGCAGGCTGTGCTGCTCTTCTTTCTCCAACAACCACAATATCTTCTGAGACTTTGCTTAAATTACCCTTAGATTTCACCTTTGCTTCTTCAGGAAGAACCTTCTCTAATACTAGCTGAGATTCATTTTCAACTTGAGTAGTGCTTGAGTCTTGTTCTAATTGAATCGTTGGTTTTTGAGCCATGACTCTGCCCATAACTCTCGTTTGATTTATTTTATCAGAACTAACACGCTTGGGCTTCTTTTGTGGTCTTAGGTACGGCTCCAATGGCGGTGCTGCTACCATTTCTGTGCGTAAATCTTCTTTTAAGACATTGGTTTCTAGACTGGTATTTATACTTTCAGGAGAAACTTTCATTTCTGCATTTTCATTTTGCAAGTTGAAGACAACGTTAATTCCCAAAACTAAAACAGCCGCTGTGGAGAGCAAATAAAGCCATTGCCTTGGTCT
>JALSIL010000126.1 GCA_026990095.1 Lysobacterales bacterium | reverse complement strand
CTTCAAAAGCAAGGTAACTGTATTTGCCATAATGCGGCAATTTTCTCACCAAGCCATCAACAGCTCCATTATTTCCAATTGAAAGTAGCGTGATGGTTTGTTTTGCATTATTTGGGTTGGCAACGGCAATAAAAAAGCTGTTATTCGTAGTCTTAAGGTTTCGTTTGCCATAATTGACATGAGCAGAATTTATGCTTGAGTCGTAATGTTTTAGGGCTTGATTGACCACAGTGGCAAATTTATTATCCAATCCTAAAATCATAATCGCTTGATTAATTGGCAAAGTTTTTATGCTTTCTTGTGCAATAATTTCAAATTTATCGGCTTTACCTTTTGACCATTTATTGGCTAAATCTTGATAAAGAGCGTAACGTTTATTGCTCTTTGCAGGCAAGATAATGGTGGTTTTATCCGCACCGTAAGCTTTGGTGAAAGCAGGAGGGGATTCGCGTGCATCAAGGCGACGAAAGACATCAAAGTGCGGGTCGATTTGGACTTTCAAAACCGTGCCATCAACCGCAAGGCTATAGCGCTGTGTTTTGTTATCCATTGACACGGTGTATTGTTTAGTGCCTTTGTCGGTAACAATGGCTAACGGCACATCGAGTGAAAAGACTGCCTCGTCTTGAATTTGATTTAAGGTGAAGTTTAAGGTGTTTTGACCCCGAAGTGTTTGTTTTTTGACCTCGGTGAGGGTTAAAGAGGGTGCTCCTGTGCGATTAATCCATTGGTCAAAATACCAACCCAACTTTTCATCGGTTGTGCTTTCAAAGGCTTTGCGAATATCAGCAAAGGAAGCCCGTTTAAATTTATTGTCTCGATTGAATTGTTGGTAAGCTTTGATAAAGTTTTCATCGCCGACTTTTTGCCGCAACATGTGATTGACCATAAGGGTCTTTCCATAGCCGATGGCTTCGCTGGCGGCATCGTGCCGTGAGGTAAATTTATTAAGGGGAAAGTCATTTTTATTGTTCACAAAATTAGTAAATTTTTGCAGTGTTGCACGGCGGTATTCTTCGCCTTGGTGGCGTTGTTCTTTGATTAAATGATCCGCCATGTAAGCGGTGAGTCCTTCGCACCAATTACCGTGTTCAAAGTCCACATAGACCGAATTACCCCACCAATTGTGCAATAATTCGTGCGGATAAGACGAATGCAGGATAAATGGAAAACGGATGATTTTTTCACCCAACAAGGTAAAGGAGGGCATGCCGTAGCCTGTTTCCCAAAAGTTTTCCACCAAAGCAAACTTGGTATAAGGGTAAGGTCCAATCAACTTGCGGTACATTTCCATGTATTGAGCAGTGGTCTCAAGGTACTTGTTGGCAAGTGCTTCATCAGGCGTGCGTAAAAAAGCCATCGCCTGCACCTTACCCATGGCGTAATTGTATTGACTAAAGGCAGCTGCGATTAAGAAGATTTCTTCCTGTGGAGTGGGTGAATCCCAAGTATCGAGGTGGTGATTGCCAATCACTTTATCTTGCGTGCGTTTGCCAGTGGTGACAACGCGCCAGTCTTTGGGTAAAGAGGTGGTGAGGTTGAAGGTGACCATTTGTTCGCCAAAGGTCGGAACCCAATAAGTTGAACCCGCTAAATAAACGCCTTTTTCAAATATGATGCCAGCAGATTCGCTAAAACCTCGGGCATAATTTTGTGCACTTTGTTTGACAGGGGATGTAATTGTACCCGAATATTTTACTGTGATTTTAAATGTTTCAATGGTTCCCGGTGGCAATGTGATTTCATAAACATTGAGTTTAAGTGCGTTGTTTTTTGAAACATCGTCCTTATCCATGCCAATGTCTTGACTTGCTGCATTGCTTTGAATTTTTTTTATGAGTTTATTCTTTTGAATGACTAAATCCTGATGCAATCGAAATTGTAAAGTCTTGGTGGTTTTTCCAATAAGAAACGTCATCTCATCTTCAACAGAAATAGCCGACTTGTCGGGTTCAATCGTTGCCGAGATTTCATGATGAATAGGTGTATTGGCAAAGACATTAAGGCTAAAAGTTAGGCAGAATGCAAAGAGGGTAAAGCTTTTCATGTTTTTAATTTATAATAATTTGAATCGGGTTTTGGGTATTAAGGTATTTTTTCGCCACGGCTTTAACATCGGCTAGCGTGACATCTTTTAAAGCATCCAGTCTTTTTTGATCCGCTTCTATGCTACCGTCAAAATACAAAGAATGGGCTAAATAATAAGCTTGGTTAATGCTGGATAATCGGCGAAACATCATGCGACCAAGGTATTTATTCACAGTTTTGTCAAGCATGTTTTGATTAATCTTTTCGGCAAAATCAGTGGTGAATAATCCAGCAAATTGTTTGGTTAACTTATCGACATTTTTGGGCTGGGTGGGTACCTCGATAAAGAAGAGGGCTTTATCGGCTTTGATGTCGATGCCCGAAGACATGCGGTAGGCGAGCCCTTGTTTTTCGCGAATATCAAAAGCAATCTCACTTTTGAGTATCAAAGAAAGCACCCTTAGGGCCGCTTCGTCTTCTTTATCAATGTCCTTGATAAAGCCGTAAAAAGTTTGGGCTTGTTCGCTGCCAATTTTTTCATTGATGTGGATGGCTTTGTTATTTTTAATAAAAGTTTGGGATTTTGCTAAACCTGTAAATGGCAATTGCTTGTCTTTTTTAAATTCTGCAAAGAAGGATTGAATCTGCGTTGCCGAGTTTTTGGAAACAACGGAAATAATGGTGTTTTTTGGCGTGAAATACTGCTCACCAAAAGCAATAAAGTTTTCATAAGTTAAAGTACTGGATGACGGGTCAGTGGCTTTATTGTTTTCACCAAATAACAGCTTATTGTAATGCTTTTTATACAAGGCTTTGCTTTGATTCTTTTGGTGTTGTGCTTTTGTCGATTTGTTCTTTTTTAGTGCGGCTTCAAAGTCTTGTTTGCTGGGTTTGAAAGCTAACATTTCTTTGTTAAGAAAACCAATAACCGCTTGCGAATCACTTGCCAGTCCTTCGAGGCGAATATACCCAAATAGGGGGTTTAAATAAATATCATCCATCGGAAAGTAGGGGTTGTCATTGACTTTAAATTTTAAGCCGTATTCGGCAATATACTTTTGAACTTCGGCGGATTTCATTTTTTTACCAAATAAATCGTGCCAAATTTTGGCGGCATCTTTGCCGTATTTTTGTTCAAACTTGTCTTTGTTTTTGAATAAATAGTGAATGGCTAGCAATTCGCTTAATTCGTTTTGTTTTACGATAATTGTTGCAGCGTTTTCATCGCTTGGTAATAAAGTGACTTGTGTGTGTTTGCTTTGCGCTGTATTATTTTCTTTAGGCTTTTGGGCAGCTGGATAATCAACAATGATTAATGGTTCTTGATTGAGTTTAAATTGATTTAAGTTTTTCCCTGCTTCAAAATACGCCTCGCCCGAAAACTGCTTGATGATGGCTCCAAGCCCTTGCTGGGCAATTAAATCGGCATTATAAATGCCAAACATGTGGGGTTTTTCTATCTGTTTTAGAAAGTCTGTTTTGGTTTTTATCGCTTCTGACTTTATGTGTCCTGCGGGTAAAAATAATTTTTGTTCCGTTAACAACTGTTGAAAACGTTTGTTAATTGCGGTTAAATTTTTATCATCATCAAGGCTAACATCGGCTTGAATGTAGTGCCCGACAGGATAACTGTGCAAATCAAAACCAATGCTCTTAACTTCCTTGTAGGTGCTTTTTAATTGGGCTTCTATGTCATCCTTGTTTTTATCCAAAGCATCACTCAATAAAGAATCAAAGGCATCAGATGCGTGGCTGTAGGGATAAAAATTGTGAATAGTTATGTCTTTATTGTTGTTGAAACTGTAGCGAATGTTTGCGGTGTTTGGTGCTGCGGTTGCTTCAAATCCTGTCGCCCAATCTTTTATAGCAGGTCTGACTACGTTGTTGGGTTTGGCATGCCCGTAGATGTCTTTTAATAGCGTTAACATTTCATCGCTATCAAAGTTGCCAATCAGGCTGATTTCCATGTTGTTGGGCACGTAATTGTTTTTATAAAAAGACACAACGTCTTGGTGCTTCATGTTTTTGATGGTTTCATATGTACCAAGTGTTGGTAGCGAAATGGCGTGACCTGCAAATAATTGTTGGCGAAGCATGCGTGCGGCTTTATCACGAGGGTTGGCTAAAGTTTTGGCAATTTCTTCTAGCACGATGCCTTTTTCCTTATCAAACTTATCTATTGGTAGGGTTGAGTCAAATAACATTGCTGCTTGGATTTCCATGCCTTGCTTGATGTGTTCAAAAGGCGTTACCATCATAAAATTGGTGTAATATTCACCCGTATTGGCGTTGTTGTAACCACCGATTTTGTCCGTCAAGTCGTACAATTCTTTT
>JALSIL010000125.1 GCA_026990095.1 Lysobacterales bacterium | reverse complement strand
ATGGCACAAAATCCCTCTATTTTTGTGAAATCCCATCTACTTTTTTAGTTTTCAAACGTCTTTGATTTTTTTGTTAATATTTTTAGGGACTATGAAATATTCAGGCTAGTCGTTAAAAATGGCGTTTCTACCACAGTTGATGCTATAAACAAAGGGCTGGGCTTATCCAAGCAAAATATAAATGATGAATATTCCGTATGACCACTCGATTTAGAAAACAACTACCGCCAAATTGCCACATAGATAAAGGTTATTATGTGCGGTTTCAAAAACAAATAAAATGCGTGAAATACAATTATCAAGTCGGCACAACACGCCAAAGCATAGACCAAATATGGTCAAGTTACCAAAACATAATAAGATTAATTGAAAACAAGCCAGAAAAAAACACGCTACAATGGCTTTCAGAAAAATTTCAACAATCGCCGAAATTCAAAAAATTAAGTGTAAACACACAACCGCGGTATATAGTTGCTGCAAGAATTTTAGATCATGAAATTAAAAAAGGAAGTAACACAATTAAATTTGGATTAATGCCATTGAATAAATTAACCAAGCCATTTTTGCAGGAGTTAATGCAAAAACGCCTAGAGCAATACAAAGCCAAAGGAAAAAAAGGGGAAAGTGCCGTAAATTATGAAGTGGCTTATTTGTCATCAATGATAACATGGGGGTTGAATTTTGTATCAGGGTTGAGCATTGCTATCAACCCAATATTAAACATTGAAAAACTTAAAGCACCAAAAAACACCCGTTACGTTACACATACAGAATATTCAAAACAATTGAACCAAGCAAGTCCATTATTGCAAGCATTTTTTGAAGTTGCATACCTTTGTGCATGCCGTTCGATAGAGGTGCGAAATTTGCGAGAATCAGACGACCTAGGCGATAAATTATTGATAAGACGCACGAAAGGGTCAAAACATACTTACATAACTATAACGCCACGTTTACGACTTGCCATAGATAAAGCTAAGGCACTAAGACCAAGAGCAAAAATTACAGTTCTAAACGAGGATAAATTCATTTTCACAAATCAAAACGGTGAGAAAATTAAATCAGATGGTTTAAAGTCTGCAATGGGTAGGCTAAAAAAGAAAGTTGGAAAGGGCTACTGGAATTTGCACTTGCTCAAAAGCAAGGGAATTTCGGATAGTAAAGATAAGGATATTGCTGGACTTACTGAGTCAATGAAAAAAAGATACAATACAAAAATTGAAGAACATAAGGCGGTAGATTGATTATTAAACGTCTTAATTAATTCGGGAACTAAATCGCTAAGTAATTGATAAGAATAGCCAACAATTGATTTTTTCGGGAATTTGACAGCCTGTAACATTTTGATTTTTAACGAATGTTACAGGCATTCATAATGCCGGGGTCGGTGGTTCAAGTCCACCCATAACCACCATTTTTATATATATAAATCAATAACTTATGTGTTTAGACAATATTTGTCTAAATTTAATCGGGTGTTATTTTTTTGATTTTCGGGAGGTTTAATGATTTTATATGTTTTTTAGATTGTACAAATAATAATAATTTTGCTAATGGCTTTGAATCAAATTAGCTGTTTAACATCGATACTAGCATCCCAGAATTGCCCGGCAACGTGACTTAACTTGATTGGTTTTGTGAGTATGCCATATATGCTCAAATCTCTTAATGCTGTTGCTGTGTCGATTCTTGGCACTATTACTACATCATTGCCGTTTGGGTAAGAATCGTTATTGATTGATAACAATTCTTTTCCTGATGATGCCGTTTTTGCAAAATCTATCCAGGACGGGTGTCCGCCGATGACTTTTGACTCATCTATCATTGATGATTGAAACTGCATCGATTTTCTTGTGTTTATTCCGTCACCATAACTTAAATTATAATCCGCATCAAAGCAAGCTTCTAAGTAGTTTCCAATCCATAACCTGCCGATATCTGTTTGACTTACGCTGAACACACCAGCGGGTTCGATCAAGCTATAAAATGTAATCTCAACTCTAATTCTGTGCACTAATAATTCACTAGACAATAGAATATAGTGCATTACATTTCCGCTATTTGGGTGGTTTGTGTAACTATTAGTAACTGTCTCAATAACTGTATAGTCTATTCCACCAACTAAGTTAGCTATGCCAGTTTCTGCGTATATTGTAATATCGTAACTATATGCTTTATAATCTATGTTCGTAAACAAACCAGCTATCGCTACAATACCGACTTTCATGCCAGGCAATCCATCAATAGGATTATAATAAGTATATTCAGGGTGTAAATTCTGAGAGAGCGACAATTCAACTTTCGAGTCTAGACCACCAACACCAGTGCCTGTTATACTATTTGATATGCGTGATATTTCTTTTATTCTTGGCGTTGCAAGGTTTTTAATATCTATTATTTCTGTGCCATTAAGGAGTTGTAGATAAGTCCATGATTTGTCGTGGTATCTCATCCAGTCTATATAGCTTATTCCAGTATTTAGTGCCATTATCCCCATCCTCGTATTTGTGCTTTATTTGCCAATAAATTTGGTATTTTCATTCTTGTTAGAATTAGATTTTTTCCACTGTTGAGTGAATATCTGTCGTGTGTTAGTTTGAATGTTGTATTAAGCTCAAGCTGTAGTAACTCTAACAAGTTATCTGCTATGTAACTCATATCGTAGTGATTGCGTTCAACGCTGTATAAGTTTTCACATTGTACGATAAAATCTTGTGCATCTGTTTTTTCTGTCAATAGTGTTGGCTTGTAGCACCCATTGCGTGCGTGTGCGTATGTGTCGTGAAATACATCATTGCCAGCTGTTGTGACTGTTGAGCGACAATAGTATTGGTATTCACTTGATGCAGTTTGTTTATCTTCTTCGCTTAATCCACCGATGTCGCGCACTTCATCGTAGCTGAATTTATACACGTTTTTTCTTGCTGCAGCTGAGTCAGATAATCCAGGAGCGGTATCAAGTGTGATGCTCACGCCACTTGCTAGGTTTAGACTGTTTACTTCAAAAGTTGCAGTGGCCTGTGGTGGTTTAAGCACGTCAAAGACAATTTGCCCTTGATTGCTCTGATAGAAAAATCCGCAATGGCTCGAGCAACATTTGGTGAGTATGGCTTTTGCGTTTTCTGCTGTTTTTATGTAGTAGCCGTAACCATAACCAAAATCAGTATCAATTTGTGCTGCAGATGTAAAATCAATATCCGTAGCAGGATAGCCTGTTGCATCAACAAGTAATCGCCCAACAAAGCCTTGGAAAGTATTAGATTGAATAGATGCGTTGTATCGTAGCGACAAATAATCGCATGTGATTGTACCATTGTTTGTTGCATTGGTTAAATCCCACCCAAGACCACCAGTATTCGGGATGGTTAATAAATAGGTGTAGTCTGTGCCGTAGACGAATGGGTCTGCTCTTTCTTTCAGTGTGTTGTTGCTTATAAGGTTTATTACATCAGTAACATTGCCATAAGCAGTAGATACTTGATAATATCCGTTATTTTTGTCGATTAAGGGGATGTCGGCTTGGTACACGTAGCCTATTGGGATTGGTTGATCTAGCCCTCTGTTGTTGGCAAATTGTATTGAGTCTGAAAATTGCAAGTGTTGCGTATTTTTGTCGAGTAACGATATTTTATCAAGTAAGTCATAAACAATAAAATCATCACTTGGATAAGTGTAATTATCAACAATAAACCCACCAATTTTAATTGCGGTGTCATAAGATGCGTTTTGCTTAACTATTTTAAGTACAATTTTTGAGTCTCTAACTGATTGACTCGGAATATCATCGTAAAAGCCTGGTAAACCTTTTCTATCTGGTCTGTTTATTAGTTTAATTGATGATATTGTTGTTTTGCTTTGGGTTCCCCACGCGAAAAACCCGATTTCTTTATCAAGCGATATTTTACTGGTAATATCGCCACGAAACACCGTGTTTGCTAGTGTGTCAGTTGATTTTGTTACGTATGTTCCTGTAGCAAAATAATAATTAATATCAGGATTGCCAGCTGATTTAATTGTGTGTTCTGCTGTGATTATATAGTTATTCATTAGAAGCTACTGCACGCTGTTCTGTTTATATTTTTTTCTCTGTTTGAGTCGATAATCTCATCTTGCTTGTCGTCAATATTGCTTGTGTTGTTAGCAATTGCATCGTTTGAGTCGTTGAGTTGTCTTAGTTGGTACTTAAGGCTGCGTATCTCTTGCGACATCTTGTCAAAAGCTTTAATCATTTCGGGATTTGAGTTGTTTTGAACTTGTGCATTAATGCCATACCGTCTTAATATGTTTGATGACTGAGGGTCGATAATAATCTCGCCCTTGTGAATGTTCGCGATTGTATCTTTGGGTACGTAAGATGTACCTATCGCGTAAGATGGAATACCTTGGGCGGTGTTTTGTGCACCTAAGTTGTCTTTTATTCCTAGGAGTATATCAACTTGTCTTGATGCAATTGTTATCTGCTCTTGTAGTTCTGTCGTTGGGTCGATGCTGTCGAAATATGGCGCTAACTCATTACGGTACTCAATCGGTAATCCGCTAGTTGCGAGTTCTAACGCGGCTAAGGCTTGTTCTTGAGCGGTTCCATCCGCTGCGGTTTCGACATCTCTCAATAACGGTGCGAGTAAGTCGGTGTACTCTTGTGGTAAATCAGTTATTGAACCCTCTAGTGCATCATTAAGCAGGCTTTGTGCGTTGGCTAAGTCACCAAGTGCTTCACTTACCCCATCATTTAAGTTGTCTGTTAAGTCAGTTAATTCAACGCCAAGTAGATTGGCGATATTTGCTAAGTTTTGCACCGATGCTACTGTTAGTTCATCGAGATTAACGCCAAGGTCTGACACCAAATCGTTCATGTTAAGCCCGATTTGATCCGCTACTTCGAAAAGCGGCTGATTAACGGCTAATGCTAGGGCGTTAAGGTGTTCTGCAAGTTGAGTTGCAAGTTCTAATCGTTGCTGTGCTGTTTGTTCTGCAAGACGAGCATCTCGTTCAGCATAAAGTGCTTCGAGTTCTGCATTGGAGCTACTTCCACCAAAATTACCTGTTACGATGTTGTCCGATATGCCATTTGGTATATTGACAGAGTTAAGCCCGTCTTGGATTGCGTAATAGATGTCATTGTAATCTTGACCGCTTGCATTAACTGCTACGTTAAGTTGGTCGACTGTTTGTGCTAAGCCAATAAGAGATTGTGCGGCACCTAGATCCCCTCCTTGTGCAGCAGCTAGTGCAGCATTAAAATCTGCTTGGGCTTGGGCGAGTCTGTCGGTTGCTTCAAGCGGAGAAAAATCATCAACTAATCTTGAGCGCGTGTAATCGCGTAGATTATCAATCGCACGAGTCCAGCCATCAAACAAGCTGTTACTTGCACTGGCAACATTGTTTATTGCTGTTGTTTGTGTTGCTTCGAGTTCTGCAATTTGAGCATCTAACTCATCACCATAGAGTTGGTCAAACAAGGCTTGTGTGGCTTGTCGTATTTGTGCAACATATAGAGCATGAGCATTGGCTAAATCTTGAGTGCTTGCTCCTGCTCGACCCGCTGCGATTGCTAAATCATTAAGTTGATTAACGTTATTGTGGTATGTTGCACTTATGTCATTTAGTGAGTTATTTACTCCATTGATGTCATCTAACTGCCTTTTTAAGCTTGTTGAATAATCGTTATACTCTGCGATTGATTGTGCTAATGCGGTGGCTCTTTCTCGCTCTAGTTGATTTTGTTCTTCTATTAAGTTGTTGACTCGTGACAATGTTCCAGCAAATTGTAAATATTGAACTTGCTGTTCTTCAGATAAATTCCCCAAAGCAAGTTGTGACTCAAATAATTCTCTAAATTGCTCTTGTGTGATGCTTGGGTCGATGCCTAGGGCTGTCGCTTGTTGCCCAAGTAATTCTGATTGATTATTTATTGATTGCAGGCGTAATTCTTCTGGTGTGTAAAATTCACTAAAGTAAGTTTGCCAAAGTCCTGCAAACTCTTGTACACCGCCCGCAATTTCGCTTAATGATGAAGCTAACCGTATAACTTCCTCGCGCGTTGCATCGGTGCTTATGCCCATGACATCATAGGCATCTGTCAATACTGCCGTTGCTCCTGCAATCCTTTGATAAGTTTCGGCTAATTGTTCTCCTGGCTTTTGTAACTCTTGTACTATTGCAAGATTACCAGTCAATGTTGCCAGTAGTTCACTGCCATTTTGTATATCTGATACTGCCAATACAGCAAATTGTGCAAAATCAAGTAATGCTTGCGCTCCTTGGTCTCGGAACTGTTCTGCAAGTGATGTGGCTTCACCAACTAATTGGGTTGATGTGCCAAATGCTATTTCGCCAAATTCTGGGTCATAAATGTAATTTTGTATTTGTGATTCAACTTGCGGCAATACTGTGTCGAGCACGCTTATTATTTGTTCGGCAAATACGCGGCTCGCAAACGCCTGTAAATCAGGGTCATTATAAGTCCGCCCATCGATAGTTGATTGGCTTGATGTCAGATTGCCATCTTTGTCGTATTGTTGACTAAATGATGCGTTGATGATGTCAGTTGCTATGCCACCAACAGCTGTTGCTGTTTGTTGTGCCAGGACTTCTACTTGTGTGAATATCTTGCGTATTGCATCAAGTGCATCACCTGTGAGTGCATCAACCTCAGTTTTCCATTGTCTACCGCGAAATAATGACCGCTGTCTTACGTCAGTAGTTGTTGTATTTCCGCCACCACCATTAACTAAATCAAAATTAATTGATGATGATTCTCGTGTGTAAGCAGTGCCAAGCAATCTGCCACCAACTAAGTTATCAATAGTGCCTGCAATTTGGGCAATTGCTTGAGCAACGGGTCCAAGATAACCATCTGCTGATACTTGTTGCAAAGTTGTTAATACACGTCCAGCATCATCCTTTCCAGCTGTGGAATCCCAAACATTAACCAAATATTCAGCTCCTTGTAGGAGTATGTTCATGGACTGCAACGATGACTCAAGACCATTTTTAAAACCTTCGCCTGCGGTCTTAAGTATTTGTCCTAATGTTTGTCCTTGTTGACCTAAACTTGCAAATGTATCATTTTTACTAAAGCCTTTTTCTGTTCCTCTAAGTTTTAGCAATCTTTCAAGTTCTTCACTGGTTGCATATATTTCTTGCGCTTCTAGTTGCCTTTTAAGGATGGCTTTTTCGCGTTCAAATGTTGTCAATCCTATTAACTTTTCTTCTTCTTCTAAATTATCTATTAAATCTAAATATGCTTGATAACCACTTTCAATGAGGTCTCGCTCTTGCTTATCAATATCAAGCAAGTGTCCCTTTTCTTTACTTAAACCTTTAGTTTCTTTTTTTACACCTTTTATGGCATCGACTTGTTCATCGTATTTTTTATTTAAAGCATTTATTACTGATTGTGACGTAATACCATGTTCATTAAAAACTTTGATTAAATCGTTGCGCTCTTTCTCAACAATTGCAATGCGTTCTTGCTCTGTACCGTATTGAGCAACTAGGCTTAGTGAGTTATCCAGTATTCTTTGGTGTTCTTTTTCGAGTTTTAATCTTAGTTTTTTTGCATCGTTTGATTCTTTGATTGCTTTTATTTCTTTGTCTTTAATAGATTTTGCGTATTTATCTGTAGCAGTAGTTAATTTACTAACTATTTCGTTTAGCTTTTCGCTTAAAGTTATACGACCTTTTAATGCGTTTATTTGTTCTTTTAGCTGTCTTGATTGTACACCGTTTCCATCGGTTGTGCCATATCTTGAGTTTAAAGCATCGTTTGATTGAGCGCGTCTTAACTCAACTGTTTCAAGTTGTATTAATTCATTTCTTAGAGATTTATAATGTTTTTGAGCTTGCTCGATATTGCTAAAATCCGTTTTCTTTTCTAGTGCGTTATTAATTTGATTAATCTTTGTTACTGTTTCATCTGATAATCCGCTCAACTCATCCATATTGGTAACCAGTTCATAAATTCCATAAGCTGCCAATATTGCAATTCCTGCGGGTCCGCCCAGTAACGCCATTCCACCTCTTAGGCCTAATAAGGATTTTTCCAATAATGCTGCTTTAACATTTACAGCGGTTAGTCCAATACCAAAGCGACTGACACCAGTTAATCCGACCAATGCTGATGTGCCTATGCTGTTGAGTGTTGGAGCAAGTAGTTTGATTGCTACGCCTGCGGTTACAACTTTTATAACTGTATCAATATTATTTGCAAGTAAACTGATGCCATCTGATAGCTTGCCTGTTATGTCAACAGATTCATTTAAGCCTTTTGCATATTGACTAAACTGTGTTTTTAAATCAGTTAGTGCTTTATCAATAGTAACTGGTAATTTTTCAAACTCATTCGCAATGGTTGATGATTGTTCTAGTAAAGCTTTGGTTAGTATATCTGTGGTTAACTCACCTGCAAAAGCCATCTTGCGAAGTTCTCCTGAAGTAACTCCTAATGAATCTTTTAAAGCAAGCATTACTCTTGAACCTGACTCGTTTACAGCGTTAAATTCTTCGCCACGTAAAGCGCCTGCAGCTAGTCCTTGTGATAATTGAGTAATTACACTTGATGTTTCTGCAGCAGTTGCACCTGATACTGCTAGTGCTTTATTAATTGTCTCTGTAATTTGTAATACATCTTGTTGAGCTACTGATTGACCCGCTAATGACCTTTCTAAGCGGGTGTATAAGTCAACTGTTGTACCAATAGCTGTGTGAGTTTCTAAGGCAATCCTTAGTGTTTCTTCTTGACCTGTGTTGAAAGCTTCTTGAGATGTTGCGACAAGGTTTATCTTGGCATCTAACAACTTCATGTTGTCCGCTAGTACAAGTGTTTCTTTTGCTGCTTTTAAAGCAAAACCAACTGATGCAAGTCTAAGTAGCTCATCACGCATTCCTTTGGCAACTTCTCTGGCTGAATTAGTACTGGCTTCGGCCTTTTTCATCCCTTGTGATACTTTGTCTCCTGCCTTTTTACCCTCGTTGCCTAGACCATCAAGAGTTTTACCAAGCTCTTTAACTTCAAGCTTGACTTTGCCAGTTTCTGCATTTATTCGTAGTACTACTTTTAAATCTTGCATATTATTAGGTGAGCCGCATTACCTGCTGTGATACTAGGAGTCAGTGTTATCAAGAGGTGTACAGCTCATAGACTCCTAGTTGTTTAATTTATCTACTACCACTTTTTCCATAATAGAAATTCTGTTTAATGTATCTATTCTCTTGTCTTTTGTTACCCCATATATGTCCATGATTGCTAGTATTTCTACACGGTCAAAACCTTTATAGAACCCACCGCCTAATGTATGTTCAACTTGTATCTTTAAGCTCTTAAATATTTCTACCGCTAATACGTTAACAGGCAGCAGAAATATTGTGGTAGTTACTGAATCTACCCAATCAGATATATCTTCATCACTAGCACCCCAGTTTTTTCTATCTTGAATAGATGATTGGGTTACTTTTGATGGCTTTATTAGCGATAACGCGATCTCTTCGAGTTTTTTCTCTCGATACCTTCCATTTTCTCGCTGTATTTCGCTAGTATCGCGTTTCTACAAGGTACATTCCTAAGAACCATCTCTTTGGCATCCATACCATCTGGCACTTCAACATCTTTTACATCTTCAACAATGGCTTCTAAGTATTCATCCACGTTTTCATTCTCAAGCAAGTACTCATCTGACTTATTTTTATCAATGTGATTGAATATTACAGTCATAGTACCTGCTACCATTTTGTTGCCGACAGGTTGGACTACTCGTACTTTTGCTTCAAAGGTATTACTTTCTTTTAATTTTAACATTTTGACTCCTACGTCGTTTATTTAATAATGTACACATACTCATCATCCGAACCTGCTGGGGTTGGGTGAGGGATAATCTCTATTGCTTGTTCTGTTACGTTTGCACCGCCTCCAGAGATACTAGGCGTTGCAATTTGTGCATTAGGCATGGACAATCGAACGATGTCGCCCGTTACAGTTCCAGTCTCCCAATAAACTACACCACCTGCTTCTGATTCCCATAGGCCATACGCATCAAACAATGCTAATGTTTCTAAGCCTACAACTAAATTCGCTTTTGATTTTCGGTCAGAATTGATGATTGTCTTGGATTTTGTTGTCTCGTAAAACTCGTTTGTATTGTTCTGGTCAAAAGTTAAACTTCTACCATGCACCTCGGTGCCATGCACATTACAAACAGAGTTAGGGTCTGAGTCGATTAGGGGGCTTCTAAATGATGAGAAGTCTGGTGACCCGCCAATCGCGCTGTCAACTGGAGAAGCATACACGCCAGTCATTTTAACTTTAAGCATTCTAACTTCGCCAATCTTCATCTCATCAGTGATGCTCCCACGGCAGGCGTGTACTTTGTACAAAACACCACCCTGATAGTAGTAAAAGGTTAATGTCGTTGAACCTGTAGATGTTGGTAAGTATTGGTAATCTACGGTTGCTGTTCCAACGCCAGCGTGAGAACAAGCCAACATGATCGGGTCATATGGTGGTGGGGTTCCTGCTGTTACAGCTGCCGCACCAGCGCCAGTTAAATACATATCAAAGCTAATATCATACTTTTTGTTTGGGTACGATACCTCATCATTTACAAAGAAACTCTTGTTTGGTGTTCTTGACACTGTGTCACTAGATGGGTTACACGACCAGTTAAACACCTCAAGAGCATTAGCAGCTGGTGTTGGTACTGGATCTAATCCCTCAGTTACTTCTACTTTAGCGAGAATTGTTTGTGAATCGAAATTATTAAAAGCCATGGTTTATGCTCCTCTTTTTTGTGTTGTCAACGAAGGCTTTGTAGATTCTCCAATGCCTACTACTTCACCAGTGACTGGGTCTCTTTTAAATGAGTGAAACTTTTTAGTATCTAATTTGCTACTATCAATAGGTGGTAGCTCTTTGTTTGTTTTTTTGTCTTTAGCCATTGTCTTATACCTTTAAATATTTTGTATCGTATGTTTGCGCCCAAATAAGTAATCCTTTATACATTGCTATCCTCTTTGAACTCCTAAAAAATATGGGCTGATTTGCATCACTTGGAGTCCATCCCATTAATGCACTATCTACCATATCCGCTATTGCCTTAATGTTTTTTGTCACTTGCCCACCAACTGCATCACTATTATCTCTTGCTATAATTACCACATCGACCCCAGCAGTTATAAGAGACCCATTTCTACCAGTAGTATGTAAATTTGTACCCCTTTCATCCTTCGGTATCACATGTAGAGAAGGTGTTGCCTTTACTGCATTTGCTAATACCGATTTAATACTATCAGCAAAACCTATGCTCTTAACATTGTTACCTATCCGGCTAACAAGTCTATCTTGCCAAAGTGAGTAATCTAGCATTAGTAACTTGCCATTAAATCATCAGTAAAATTTCTTTCACTACTGTAATACTTAACCCCGCCTGTATTTGTATTACCAATTAATATCGGATTGCCGGATGCATCTGTTAAAATAGCTTTGCCAGATGCTAAATCCTTTAACCAAGCTATCGCTTTTTTATATCTGGAATCAACTTCTTCTGTGGCCAAATCTTTATGTAATCTAAAACGTGCAATATCACAACAAGTTCTGATTAAGTTATCAGATGGTGAAGCAATGGGAATTGTGTATTTAACACCCAAGTAGGAATCAATTTCACCTGAGGCTTCATTAAGCGCACCATCAACAACACCAGCATCATTAGAACCGTCATTATCTCGGTCAGATAAGTTGTTTATCTCATCTGACCCGAATCTTGTTTCTAAATCTGTTAATGTTGCGTATGCCATCTACTTTTCCGCTTTTGCTTTTGCTTTTGGTGTTTCAAAGTAACCTTTTTCTTTAAGGTCTTTTTCTACGTCTTTTGGCAAACCGCCTTTGTATTCACCAACAGGGTATATTTTGTCACCACATTTTACCTGATATAATAAATTCATCTCATAACTCCTAAGCGATTGCTGATTTGATTAAGTACCCACAAGAAACTGCCGTTAAGAAAGGCTTTCTACAGTCTTTGGTACCATAAATGAAAGAATCCGAATCGTTATCAAACCAAGGCTTCTTAACAAAAGGGTATCCTGTCTTCTGGTATGTATATCCGTATGATCTAACCTTGTTAGACTTTGGGTTCTTGTTAACATAAGCCAGTACTACATCCTTACCCCAGAAATACTGATTATTGCCGGCAGTGTCCGTGTAATGTGCTTTAGTGATAACAACTTCATCGACACCTAGATAGTCAGCAAGCTGTGCGTTAGTCACTTTAGTAATGTTCATCCCAATGCCTTTGATATAATCAATGACTTTTGTATGCTTACGTAATTTACGTGCCACTAACGTAGACATAACACATACATTGGGCACAACTCCTTCCGCGTCTTCAATCGCATTAATTGCTGTTTCCACATCTCCTGCTGGGTCAGAGTTAACGTAATCGCTCCATTGTGCGCCGCCAGCTAAAGTAATAGTATTACTGGCTGGATATAATGCTGCATTAGTAGATAAATCCGCTTTCTCTTTCTCAAGAGACAAAAGTATTTTATCTTGTGTAATATTAATACTGGGTTCGGCTAAATCGATACTTGGTACAGCTTCAGCTTCTTCCATATCTTCAACAGCAACTGGTGCATTTAAAGCGTGGTCTATCAAACCAAAAGTTTGGCTTGAGTATGCTATACCAGTACGCTTTGTAACGGTACCAGGAGCACGTTCAGTATCCTCAATTTGGAAGGCTTCTTTACCCCACATCGGAATTTTACCACTTCTTGATTTAACCGGGACATGTGGAAACAATGCATTACCTGCGTTGTACTCATTGGGAGCATACTCTTGTGCTAATGCGGAAAGTAAAGGATCTACCCCCATTCTAATTTGTGCTTGATTCATTGGCATATTCTTTCTCCTCTATGCGTTAGGTATTAAATAAATTTCGATAATATCGCCGTCTGCACTAGCTGCTGTTAACGCTCTGCCTACTTTAACACCTGCCGCGAGCGTTACTGCTTTACCATTTGTCCCTACTTCTACTGTGGCGCCTACCGCAATTGCTCCCCCAGCTTCTACTAGAGAGGTGCCTAATGTATGCGCTCCAAAGTTGTCGCCTGCTACTGCATCTACTCTAGACACGCCTATAGCTTTACCCGCAGCACTTGCGTGAACCCCAGTTACTTCAACGAGTCTTTGCTTTGTAACGGTTCCTGTTGCTGATAGAGTGATTGTGTATATTGGTGCTTCTGTTGCCATGATTATTCCCCTATAGCCTGCGCAGCTTCTGATAAGCTGACGTTATTATCTTTGGCATATGCTTTAGCCTTTGCCAATTTGTCTAAATCTTTTTGGTTAACCTTTTCACCACTTGGTGCTGAAAATTTTACAGGACTTGTTGGTATGCCCTCTGGTTTTGATTTTTCTCTAAAGCTCATAAACTCTGACTGTTTAGAGATAAAATCTTGAAATTTTGATAATAGTGTTGATTTATCGCCATCCGAGAAATCAATCTCGTTATCTGACAACTCACTCATTAAATCAACCACAGTGTCTTTCAAAGCGGGCGCTAGTTTTTTATCCTGCACAGCTTTTTCACAAAATGAATTTATTTCATTTAAATTCGCTTGCTTATTCTGTTCAGATAACTCGGTCATTAACTGTTTTTTTTCAGCCTCCGCAGCGTCTAGTTTTTGTTGTAAAGCGATTTCATTCGCTGTTGGTTCTGACATGTCTATTTCCTCGTCTGTTTTTGTTGTTTCTGAAAAAGCAGAAACTGCTTCATTTTTTGTTTCTTTCGCATCTTCTCTGGCTTGTGAGTCACGAGCGCTATCAATTTCCCACTGTGGAATAACTTTGTTTGCTTCATCAAGCCCAAACTTTTCGATAAAGAAGTCTCTTAACCTACCCATAAAGGATATAGTTGCGCGTTCTGTGTACGATAAATCAATTGTTGTAACGCCTTTTTCATCATCACTAAATGCCAATGGTTTAAGACCGGGCACAGCTGGTGCAGCTGCCCCTAATATTCCAATGTGTCTTATATATTTTTTCCCTGGTACCGGATTAGATGTTGAATTAGCATCATAGAAAGAAAGACTTACTTTTTTATACAAACCTTTCTTAATTGCTTTAGATAAGTTTTTGTGAACTTCTCTGGTGATTCCAATTAGCTTGTTGCCAACAACTTTAAAAGATTTGGCCCAACCAAGAGCTGGATCATTATCTTTTGGGTGCCCTGCTACCAATGGTGATTCATGTATTTTTGAGTCGTAGCTGTCAGCTAACTCATTTAAATCTGAAATTGATATGCTTACACGCCTGCCATTTGCATCAACAAATGTACCCGTGCGTAATACTTCGATTTCATGTTTTTTCTTTGCCATGTCGCACAACATAACAAAAAAGTGTTCCACTTTTTAGGCACTAAGCAGAACAGTAGCCAACTTTTTTAAATTAATTTAAAAAATCAACGATTAATTGCTCTATTTCTTCTGCATCTTGTGGAGAAAACCCAATAAATGGGCGTGCTTCAAGTTCGCCTGAGCGGTCAGGGTAACTATCAACACCAAATTGATGTGCGGATGCATAAACTTTATTGGTGCCGATTTGTGTTGACGTTGAATCAAAATCAGTAACGATACTTGAAGCTAACTCACCTCTATCTTGTAATATTTTTCCTGGCCAATGGGCTTTCTTTTGTCGTGCCTTTATAGTTGCAGGAAGTAAGCCCGCCCATCCTGCACCAGTTGTTGGGTCATATTCTCCTTGGAATGCGTCCTCTGTGACATCTGCAAGAAAACCAGCTATGTTTTTCATCAACGGTGTTAAATCACTAATATTATCGGATATTTCTTTTAGCCCTTTAATTGCGTGAGTTGATTCTACTGTTATTTTCATGTTATAATGTCCAATACAAACCGAGCAAGATGCTAGAAATTATACCGCTGGACTAGCCTTTGGTCTAATTTAGATTATTTGATGGAGGGACAGGCGGCCTCCCACGCTCGGTTTTACTCTATTTCATAAGTGTCTTTGTTTTTAATCATGCCGTTAACTGTTTCCTTATCAACATAAAAAACAGTTCTTACTATTGCACCTAACCAGTTATCTTTTTTATAAATTCCTGCATTTATTACTACTTTAATAAACCTTTTATCGTATTCACTTTTTATTAAATAAACTATTTCGCCGTCTTTTCTGCCAATTAGTCTGATATTTTTCTTCAGTAAATATTCAGGTAACTTTCTTAAATCATACTCAGATAAAGAATTTCCAAGTTTTTCGTGTTTATTGCTTTTAAAACCAATAGTTATTTTATCGGATAAAACTATCACCCCATTATCTAATTTTTCGAACTTGGAGTTTAAATGGGTATAGTCTTTGCTATTTAAAAAACCTACAACTAAAAGCTCATTGATTTCATTTCTGTTTGATGACTTTTTTCTGTTTAACTGCTTGCTAATTATACTGTTATAAAGTACATATTTAGGGCTATCATTTAATAATACTTTTATCTGTTCTTTTACAAATTTATTGCTTTTTAACGCATCTAATTTAGCCCATGATGACCACGCTTTAATATCATTCGCAACCTGTCCAATCCCTACATTATGGCTAAATCCTTTGTCTGGGAAATCGTTATGCACACTAAATTTTTGCTTCTTCCTATACCCTCTTTGTACTGCCTGCTTTTCTGTTAATGCCCGCACTCGACAGCGACAATTAAAACCGTTTGGTGGGTAAATACTGTTCCAAATAGGGTCATTTATATGAAAGATTTTGCCGTGTAATTCCGCATGCGATTTTCTTGTGACACTATCAAGCACCGCTACATACATAAGATATGGACGGTTTCTCCTATTGTCATAAAACGCTTTCCAACGGCCTGCCATATAACTTGACTGCATATTAGTTTGATAGATTGTATTTAAACGCCATGGCGAACCTAGCTGCACTGTTTGCAATTTCCCGTCTGGGTTAACAATATCTTTTTTGCCCCACCATCCTTTAGCCTTTAGCTTGTTTGTAAGTAGTGATCTATATTGCCTATTGGTTAACCCTTGTTTAAGCGCTTGCTTTGTAGCTTGCCTAATGTCATCAAGTACGTCAAATGACATAGATTTGGCTACCGTGAAAGCCCTGGCATGTTGCTCTTGCCATACATCCATCCAATCCCAACTGACTTCGTTGCCTTTACCTTCAAACCATTTAATGGTCTGTTTAGGTGCTAGATTAAATTGGTTATATAGGCTATCTGTTGGCACTTGTTCTTCCTTGTGTCTCTGCAACAAAAAGCATTTGGGTTAACTGATCAGTTAAATCTTCAATATCCATTGATTCATAAACCTCAGACATTCTTTTTAAAGTCTCTTGTGGCCCATGTTTTTCTGCGAAATCAAGTATTGGCGAAATAACAGGGTCCATTTGTTCTTGCAATTCATTGTCAGTTATTGACTCCAATGCGTCATCTAATTCTTTTTGATCAGGAAATTGACTTTCTGCAAACTCAGAAAAATTTAACTTACTTTGATTATCCTGTGATTGTTGTACAGCTGGTACCCATCCCTCGCCATAATGTAGATCAATATAATCTTGCGTTGGTTTATACCCAAGCTTGCTAATTTCTACGTCTTTTTTAACTCTTAGTGAGGGTTCTTCTTCTGGCTGTGTCTTTCTATAGATTTTAGGGACCTTAGCATTATTGAAATTTATCTTTGTAAACCATGTTGCCGGGCCATCCTGGAATGATTCGCATTGTATCTTAGCGTCTGAATCAATAATATCCTGTCTCACCTCGTAATGAGTTTTTGATTGAGAGTAAGATGACCCATTATCGGTTGTCATTGTTTGCCCTAGAATCACTTTACTAATAGCTTTGTCCATAATCTCAATTAGTTTCGCTTGATCCGCTGAGCCTGACCTTGTGGCTTCTAATAGTTCTATTGCCATCCCCTCTGGCAATACTGTACCCGTTTCACTTGCCACTGATTTAATAGCTGCTAATAAATTATCTATATCATCATCACCAGTACCTAGTGGGTATTTACCTATTATTGAAGGTTGTGCAAACCTCTCAACAAATTTCATCCAAAACTTAATGCCTCCTCTTTTAAAAAGAACTGGCCAATATAGATAATGTGCCAATCCTAATCCGTATGGTTCGTCATCATGTGTTGCACCAACTGATGTGACCCAAAAATAAGGTGGCTCGCATTTCTCACCCTTTAGTTTACCTGCGACTGAAAGTCTTAAGACACAATCACTATCAAAATAAAAGCGTGAACGCTCTCTTACAACTATTTTATCAAACCCATATAAAGAATCTCTTAGCTTCCAGATTACTTCAGATACTGCATATCCATAAAACTGGTCATACAGCATCTTATCAGTTAAATTATCAAATCTAAGAAGGTCTATCTCTTTTTTTAATGCCTTGGCACAGGCAATATCTTGGAGAGAATCCCCTCCCGGTTCAACAATTAAATCTGATGAGATGACAGCTAGTCTTCTTTGCTGAAAACATGCTTTCACTTGATCATCACGTAAAATCTCATCATATACTTTGTAATCCCCCCCGATAGAAGCCAATACGGTATCTGTAGGAGTTAGCATGTCATACATATAGTCAGAGAACACCCCATTACTACTTCTTATAGAAGATACAACCCTTCCTGTGACTGGTTTTTTTATATCTTCATTTTTTATTTTTTTTGTCATTTTATTTCACCGATCCGAAGCCTTTCCTTCTATTAATTGTATGCTCTTTATTTTTTGTAAACTCTTTTTCTTCTTGTGTTGAAACTACTTTGTAATGCTTATTGTCCGGTAGCAACCTAAACGCATAGACTGTAGCATCTACCATGTCTAAAAACTCACCATTTGGAAAAGTTAATAACTCATCCTCATAAACCCCATTTGTTAATGCAGGATCATGAAAAATCATTTTCCTTTCGTACCTGTTTTGTAGCGCTAAGAATCTAATTATCTTGTCACGACCGCCGGTATCAACACCAACAACAGGTAGATTCGTTGTTCTTAACAACTCTTGCACTACCGCATCCTGAAACTGTACTTTCTCAATGCCTATAATATCTGCATTCCAATCACGTGCCATTGCCTCAATCATTTCTAGTATTACATTAAACGCCCATCTACCACGTTTAACTTGCCTTAGATACACACCGCCGTTTAAATCTCTTTGCATTACAGAAATGGCTGTGTATGCGTTTGTCTTAATGTCCCTCGTACCTATTGCCAAATCTACACCGATCGATGTGGCCACAACATTTGTTGGCACCCCAACCCTTAACATGTCTCTGTTTATTAATAATCCTGAGAAGTCTACAAATTCTGCTAAATGCTCCTGAGCGAATACCAGTTCTGGCAATTCCTTTTTCCTCATCTCTAAATATTCTTTAGATATGTGGGGATTCGAGGATGTAGGCATTTTCCATGACATCCAATTAGGCCAGTCTTTAGATTTGCCCCTTTTGTACATCTCTCTAAAATCATCAAACCCAGCAGGAGTAGAAAAAAACCACACTTCTGCATTTTCTCCATAATCTATTGTTGTAGCTGAAATGGCCTTATTCCAAACATCCATTAAGTTTTTAACCATGGCGGCTTCATCAATTATGACTTTTGCATACTTCCTTGAGCGTCCCGCGTTTGGTTTTTCTAGCGTCCAAAATTCAAGCTTACCGCCTGTTATTAACTTTATTCTCTTTTCTGATTTGTTCTTATGGGCGATAAGAGGTTCTAATATTTCGCAAACTTCATCCCATACGTCTAGCATAATGTCATAAGTTGGCACAAACCAACCACATGGCATGCCTTCTAATAATCCACCCTCCTGCATAAGTACATCAACACCAAAAACGGTTTTACCCCAACGGCGACCCATGCAAGCAACATTAAATTGTTTTTTCTCTCTCTGTAGCTTCCTTTGCCCACTATGTAGAACTTTAAGTTTAACAATAATTTCAGAATCTCTGTTTTCATCGAGTGGTCTAACTGCCAAAGCTGACATTTTATTATTCCCTAATCACTTTGATTTGTACGCCGCCTGTGTGCTCTTGTTCTACTTTTTCACGCCACTGGTTTGGCTTCCTGTTCTTAAGCCAAAACACACAAGCACCTGTGTCTGGTGGGTAATGTTTTGTTATTGGAACTACCAATGGAGTGCCATCATTATTGAAAACTTTAACATCTGGATGAGAGAAACCCATTGCTCTTTGAGCCAATGACATTTCAATTTTTGTGTCAAAATCGTACTTACTGTTTTTTATGGACTTAAGAAATTCAGAATGCTTTTTCTTCCATGTATTGATTGTTACTTCGGAAACCCCAAAAAAATCAGCCAATTGGTTGTCAGTAGCACCAAGCTGGCAAAGCTTATAAGCTTGCTCCGCAAACTCTTTTTTATACCTTGTTGGCCTGCCTTTTTTCATAATTTAAATATTTGGTTTGTAAAAATCATCTCTGATTGTTTTAATTTCTGCTTTCATCTCGCCTATCTCTCTACCCATCGAAACACCTTGCTTCTCAATTATTTTTTCCAATGACTCAGAATGCTCTTTAACTGAAACCTCTAATGCGTTTGTTTTCTCTGTAAACGACTTTTCTATCGCGTCAAGCCTTGTTTGTGTTTTCGCCTGTGCGGCTTTGATGCCTAGGACCGTAGAAACAAAAGCAAGAAATCCACCACCGAGTATCTTTACCCATAATTCATCCATCATTTTTATCATCTACTTTTAAGTTTTTAATCTCCAACAGTTTGTTATTGCATTGGCCTAATTTGCTAAAAAGTGTGGGTACCAAAATATCTCTGGTTGTTCCACATGTGAATTTTTCTTTTTTTGGTTTCATAATGGGTTGTGTAAGTTTTACAGGAATGGGGATAATTTGAGGCACTGGTACATCAACATATTCTGTTTTAATAATCTGACTGGTACCACAGCTCGATAACATCATCGCTAATAGGCATGTCATCACAATCATTGATAGGTAGGCTTGTAAGTTTTTCAATCTTCTTTTCCAGTTGTGTTTTCGCTGTAATTTCATAAATCTCAATTCTTTTTTTAGCCTCTAAAATATTTTTTTCTGTGTTTTTCTGTATTTCAACAAGCTCTTTAATTCTGATTATTAATTCGTCTCTCTTTTCAATTCCTTCTTTATTGACTTGCTGGCATTGCTTCAAATCCGCTTTCTTGATCTGTAATGCTGCATAGTTCCTCTTGTGCTTGCCACCACTCAGAAAAATTATCAAAACTAAAATCAATATTGTTGCCAGTAATATCTTTACCAATCTGTTTTGCAAATCTGATTTCAATTGTGTTAACATAGTTTATTGTCTCCAGTGCATTACCACCTGTTACCTGGTGTAAACATATTTGTATTGACTCCCATCTCCTGGACCCAACACAATACCTTTGTGCTTTAAGAATATTTCCAGCTCCAGCGTTGTAACTCGCAAATGTTAATCTTCTTCTATCTGATTCAGGTCTTTTCCATTTCCAAATATTTCTTAGCTTCTTGTTGTAATAGGCGCCTGCACGGATAGACTTATAAGCATCATTTCGAGAACCTGTAAATTTTAATTCTCTTTGCATATCCTGCCATGTTGCAGGCATGAATTGTGCTATTCCCTTAGCTCCTACTGGTGATACCGCTAACGGGTTTAATAAACTTTCTTGTTCAAGCTGCGAACGATACCAACGCCAATCCCAAGGTAAATATAAATTTGATGCTGATTTAATCAGGTCATCATATCTTTTTGTTGTCTCAGCTTGAGATAACTGCGGACAGAATATTGCCAACAGTAAAAATAAGTACGGCATAAATCACCATCTTGTTATCAGAATCCGCTTCTTCTTTCATAAATTTAGAAAGAGAAACTTCTTTTTTATCATCTGGTTTTGACCAGTGCCTATCCATTTGACTTAACGCAAGATAAGCCATGACCAATACCCATATAGCCGTGAATACCTTATAGCCAATGTCACCACCAATTGTGATGAATGTTGTTGGGTTTAGTATTACCCAAAGGCCAAATACAAAAGCGATAATTACACCAATGCGTCTTTTTATTTTGCCGATTATTTCTGCTTTTTTCATAGATACTCCAAAATTGTTCCCGCTAACATAACAAAAAAGTGTTCCACTTTTTAGGCACTAAGCGGAACAGCTGACTATTTTTTTCAAAATTCTAAAAACGCTTGTTGTAGGAATACCTGTGGCTTTACTTATTTCTCTTACTGAATAATTCCTGGATAAATATTTTCTCACCAGCATTGTTCTGTCAATTAACTTCTGATCGCTGGATATGTACAATCGGTCACCATTAAAATTTTCACCAAGGTTTTTTAGGAATTTAATTTTCAATTTTTCTAAAGATATTGGCTTATCAGATTCGAGAGAAGAAAAACTTTCTTGGAGAATTTCACCGACTGCTTTTAAATCATTACTCATTTCTTTTTTCATCGATTTATAAATACCTCTTGGAAGTTGGTTATCTTTTTTATCGCCCAATTAAAAACTTTCAGATGCTCCCTTTTTAGATTCTCAATGCTTTCCCCATTTGCAAATCTTTTACCATTATGCGCGAAGTTCCAAGTCCTTCTTCCTGAGAGTGATTCATTTCGAATATAATAATTGTGCCATTCATTTTTTCTTCTTTGTTTGTGCCTATACCAAATCTCAAAACCATTTACTGTTTCACCAACCAGTAAAAAATAATATTTTAGATAACCATCACTCATCATTTTTACATCCTCCAAAATGCCCAAGGCTCCCAGTTACAGAGGGGTATATATATATATATATATATATACCACCTTTTTTCTGCAACGCTCGGCTGAGACTGAACAGAACACCGTTTCAAAAGCTTTGAAACGCTTTAATACCTCGGAAACGACCCTATATGGTGGTTTAGCCTGTGGATAACTTTTGCCGTTGCAAAGCGTTTCAAAAGTTTTGCAACGGTGTTTTTTGCTAGCGTTGCAAAGCGTTTCAAAATTTTTGAAACGCATCATCCCCGGTCACCTAAGTCTATGATTTCATTACTTTTTAGTTCAATATAAATAGCTTCTGATAATCTGTTTAACGCTGATCTAACCGAACTTTCTGATTTATAAATACCCTCTAAAATTGCCATTTCGACTATATGACCTCTGTCAACAGATCCTTCAAAACAATGCTTCTGAACCAATTTATATAGCAATTCTTGATTGCCTTTAAGTGCTTTTTGAACATTAATAGGTGCCTCTGTTTTATCGAAAACTAGAGAAGTAATCTCCTGATCTTCTGTCATATCAATTAAGATTGACTGAGCTTGAAAATAGGTCTTTTCTGGCTCAATTGCATCTTTCATCTTCTTGCAGGTTAGCTCTGCCATCATGTTGCTTGGCTTGTCGATTTGGTAAATAAAGTCAGCGCCACCATCTAAAGCAATGGATCCTCTGGCTCTGTTCTTATCTGATCTACCTGTGTGATGCACCACCATAACAAGGCACTCAAACTCACTTCTAATAATATCTATCATCTTGATAAATTGGCTCATGTCAGAGGTGCTGTTCTCGTCCCCTGGTCCAAAGTTCCTGGCAAGAGTATCAACAACAATCACAGCCGGGTTTTGACCCGTTATTTCTACGATGTTCTTCACACTTTGGTAAACTTCATTAACTGCCGACATATCAAGAAATGCGGTAGCCGCTTGAGATACATACACAGGGTGATTCGATAGGTCAACATCATGAACCTTTGACCAGCCAGCCAAACGTCTGGCTAACCCTTGGTGACCCTCACCCTCAATTAGTATTGCGGGTCCTTGCTTTACCGCATTACCATGCCACATTTGGTCTGTGGCAATGTGCAAAGCAATGTCTATTGCAATAAATGATTTGTATGAGCCAGGTTCGCCATAAAGAACACCAAAAGTGTTCTTTTCAAAGTAATTTTCTACCGCCCAATCGATTGGACCTAATTTGTCTAAAACATCACTTGCATGAACTAACTTGAATCCTGTTTCTATTTTGTTTGTCGTTTCTTCTTTTTTATCTTTTACTAGGTGTAGTACGGTTGCAAAGGTTACTGGGTTTGTCGTTTTTATGTTAGCTTTGAAAGTTGACCACTTATGATCCATCTCAGAAGAATTATACTTGCTGCCTAACATGCTCCAATGGTCCCACAATTCAAACCCTTGAACATCGCCATTAAATTGATGGTACAAAGCCATTCCAACTTTTGACCAAGTGTGATATTCACTATCTGGGTCAATATTAGATAAAGTATCTTTTATTTTTTGAATGGAGATGTCTAAGGTTGGTTTTAAATTGAGTAAAGGACTTGTACTGAGATTAGTAGAAGTAGCTTTTTCTTTGATTTTCCAATTATTTGGTTTAATTTCTTCTAAATAATTGAATAATTGATTTATCTGATTTGATGTTATTAACGGTAGATTATCTTTGTGAATGTCGGCAATTCCAGAATCATTCCACTCATAAGGTTTACCCGTTGTTGGATGGATAGCATACACTAACGCCTGTTGACCAATGCCAAGTACTTCAATCTGATGGTCATTACCAAACAAATCGACGTACATAGGAGATGTTCGTTTTTTTATCAACTCGTCAGTTCTAAAAAACATCATTGCTTTAGGTCTGTTACCATATCTTATAGGGGTATCTCCTATGTTTTCTAAGCACCAATCAATAATAAAATCAATAATAAACTCATCGCGGATATCGAAATCTAAAGCACATACACCATACCCCAACTTAATACTAACATAGGCATCCGCGGAACCATTTTGAAGTAATTTAGGTAAAATTTTATTGAAGTTTGTCTTTTGCCATCGTGGAAAATTCTTTGGGTATTTATAGCCAGGAGGAATAGGCACGATTTGATAACCATTTTCAATCAATTTTTTACCATATTGTTTAAGATAGCTTGTATTTTCTTTATCTTTCATTTAATATTACCTTTGTATTTAGTAGCACTGGCAGGCACTACTGATAGAAAGCTCCGAGAAATTGGGGCTTTTTTGTTTTCTAGTGTGTTTGTTATTGATATGTTCCACCTTACTGCCTGATATTCCCTGACATTCCAGCCTTCTGCATTCGATTAAATGCTATTCTGTGCTCATGAAAATCAGCAATAATCATTTTCTCCAAGAACAAAGCGGCCAATTCTGCCATGGGCTTATTTTGGAACTCTGCCATTATTTGCAGCTGCTTGTGCATATCTGGACTTATCTTCACATGTATCGATTTCCTTTCAAGACTCATAATATTCACCTTCAATGTATGATTCGTTTTTTAACTTCTTCACTCATGAAGACATTGGGTCTAAGAAGTTGTAATTTATTAACCAACGCCTCTGGCAAAGAGTCTTTGTCTTTGAAGTGGGATATGCGACTAGCAGTAACACCCAAAGCATCAGCCAATGCAATTACTGTTCCATATTCATTCAGTGCTTGTTCTCGTGTAATAATCATTTTGTTTAGATTGAAAAGTTAGTTAACTAAGGATATTAATCACATAGCAAACAAAAGTCAAGAGGTAATATAATACAAAATATGAAAACATGCGGAATTAGAATAAGAGAGGTTAGAAAAGTAAGAGGGTTTAGCAATCCGAAACTTGCAAAATTAGTTGGTGTATCTACATCTACTATCACTTTTTGGGAACAAGATTTACATCAACCGTCAGGAAAAAACCTCACTAAACTATGTGATGTACTGGACACAACACCAGAGTACTTATTGTATGGTGTTAATCCAGAAGAAGTAGGATCAACATATTCAAATAGCCAAGTTAATGAATCAGGTGCGAAGTACATCTCGTCCAACACACAACCAGCCATTCACAAAAATTATGGGTATGTGCCAATAATTTCTTGGATACAAGCAGGTGAAACGCATGTTGCATTTGTTGATGAGTCAGAAGAATATGAGACCATTGCTTGCTACAAAAAGCATTCTAGCAACACGTATGCACTACGAGTGATGGGCGAATCAATGACTACAGACATTGGTCCTTTTAGCTTTCCAGAAGGAACGATCATCATAGTTGATCCAGAGCAGAAAGGAGATGAGACCAACGGCATATTTGTTGTGGCCAAAGAAAATGGCAATGATGCAGTTACATTCAAACAACTAAAATACGATGGGGCAACGCCATACCTAAACCCACTAAACAAAGATTACAAAAAGATTTTTTCTGATTTTAGAGTGTTAGGGAAAGTGATTGATGTAAAGATTGAATTACCTTAGAAAATAATAATAATAAGAACAAATTTGACCTTCGGAGTA